>NZ_JBHJRC010000353.1:0-7971 GCF_042261735.1 Kitasatospora sp. NPDC056327
GAGCGGATGATGCGGGACGCGAAGATCACGCAGATCTACGAGGGGACCAACCAGATCCAGCGGATCGTGATGGCCCGCAACCTGCCGTAGTCCCGACCGCGCCGACCGGGCACCCGGACCGGCCCCGAGAGGGCCCGGTCCGGGTGTTCGAGGCCGGTGCTATGTTCCGGGAATGAGCGAGAAGGAAGAGCAGGACCAGTCCATGAACGACGGGCACCCGAAGCCCGCGATGCGCGAGGCGCTGGTCGCCGCAGCCTTCGAGCTCTTCCTGGAACGAGGCTTCGAGCAGACCACGATCGACGACATCGTCTCGCTCGCCGGCGTCGGCCGGCGCTCCTTCTTCCGCTACTTCCCGGCCAAGGAGGACGTGGTCTTCCCCGACCACGAGCGCGGCCTCGCCGAGATGACGGAGTTCCTGGAGTCCGGCACCGGAGAGGAGGACCCGGTCCGGCACGCCTGCGGAGCGGCCCGCCTCGTCCTGCGGATGTACGCCGAGCAGCCGTCCTTCTCCGTCCAGCGCTACCGCCTCACCCGCAAGGTGCCCGGCCTGCGCGCCTACGAGCTGTCCGTCGTCTGGCGCTACGAGCACACCCTCGCGCACTACCTGCGCGGCCGCTTCGCCGACCGTCCGGACGGGCCGCTGCGGGCCGACGTGGTCGCCGCGGCGGTGGTCTCCGCGCACAACCACGCGCTGCGCACCTGGCTGCGCTCGGGCGGCGAGAGCGACTGGGTGGCCGAGGTGGACCGGGCGATGTCCTTCGTCGCCGAGACCTGGGGCGACCGGCCCGGCAACGGCGGTGACGCCGCGCCGGCCGGCCACGGGCCGGAGGACGAGGACGACGTGGTGGTGCTGGTCGCCAGCCGCCGGGCGCCGCTGTGGCGGATGGTGCAGGGCATCGAGAGCGCCCTCGGGGAACCCCGGCAGATCCACCGCGCCTGACCCCGTACCCGCCCGGCGCCCCTCACCCGCCCGGCGCAACCGCGCCGGGTCCGGGCCCGTGGCCGCCGTGCGGGCCGCCCGGGCGGGGGCGAGACTCGGTCGCAGGACGCGGCCGGAGCCGGACCGGCCCGCGGGACGCGACGGAGGCGGACGATGCCCGACCCGAGCGGTGGTGCGAGCGGCCGCGCCGACGGCGGCCGCGACGACCGGACGCCGGGCACCGGGACCGCCCCGCCGCCGGCCGCCGGGTCCGCCGCCGCAGCCGCCGCCCCGACCCTGCGCCAGGTGCTGCTGACCAAGGGCTACCTCGGCCTCCTTCTGATCTCCGCCCTGGTCGGCGTACCGGTCTCGCTCGCCGCCTTCTGGTTCGTGGGCCTGGAGCACCAGCTCCAGCACTGGGTCTGGGAGAGCCTGCCGGACGCCCTCGGCCACGACCGCGCGCCCTGGTGGTGGCCGCTGCCCGCGCTGCTGCTGGCCGGCCTGCTGCTGGCACCGATCGTCACCCGGCTGCCCGGCCGCGGCGGCCACGTCCCGGTGGACGGCCTGGGCGGGCCGCCGGCCCCGCCGAAGGCCGTGCCCGGCGTCGTCCTGGCCGCGCTCGCCTGCCTGCCGCTCGGTGCGGTGCTCGGCCCGGAGGCGCCGCTGATGGCGATGGGCGGCGGGCTGGCGCTGCTCGCCGTCCGGCCGGCCCGCCGCGAGGCCGGGCCGCAGCTGGTGCCGGTGCTCGGCGCGGCCGGTTCGACGGCGGCGATCTCCACCATCTTCGGCAGCCCGCTGGTGGCCGCCGTGATGATGATCGAGGCGGCCGGCCTCGGCGGGCCGCAGCTGCTGCTGCTGATCATGCCGTGCCTGCTGGCGAGCGGCGTCGGCGCGCTGGTCTTCACCGGGTTCGGCCACTGGACGGGGCTGTCCATCGGCGCCCTCTCGCTGCCCTCGGTGCCGCACAGCGGGATCCCCGACCCCGGCGACTTCCTGTGGGGAGTGCCGATCGCCGCCGCCGTCACCGCGCTCTGCGTGACCGGCCAGCTGCTGGGCCGGCGGGTCAAGGCCTTCACCACGGGGGACCCGGCTCGTGCCGCACCGCCGCCGACCGCCCGCCGCACGGCCCTGCGCACCGTGCTGTGCGCCGTGGCGGTGGGCGTCTGCATCACGGTGTACGCGCTGCTGACCGGCCGCTCGCCGGAGGAGGCGGCGCTCTCCGGTCAGGCCACCCTCGGCGAGCTGGCCGCGAACCCGGCGGCCTGGCCGGTGGCGGCGCTGCTGGCGCTGGCCCTGTGCAAGGCCGCCGCCTGGGGCATCGCACTGGGCGGTCTGCGCGGCGGCCCGATCTTCCCGGCGATCCTCATCGGCGCCGCCGTCGGCATCGCCTGCGCCCCGCTGCCCGGCCTCGGCACGGCACCGGGCCTGGCCGTCGGCCTGGCCGCCTCCGGCACGGCGGTCACCCGCCTGCCGGTCACCAGCACCGTGCTGGCGACGGTCCTGCTGGGACCGGAGGCCCCCAACGTGCTCCCGCTCCTGCTGGTGACGGCCGTGACCTCCTTCGTCACCGGCGAACTGGTCCGCGGCCTCGGCGCCCGCCGCCCCGCCGGCCCCCCTGCCACCACGGCGCCGGAAGCGCCCGGCCACTGATCCCGGGCCCGGCCCGCCTCCCACCGGGCCCGAAGGTCCTGAAGGTCCCGAACCGGGAAAACCCGCCAACGAAAAAACGGACCGCGCCTTTCGGCTGCGATCCGCTGATCCGGTCCTGCTGGTGTCCGAGGGGGGACTTGAACCCCCACGCCCGATAAAGGGCACTAGCACCTCAAGCTAGCGCGTCTGCCATTCCGCCACCCGGACGGGGTGTTGTCCTTGCGGCTTCCTTCTGTTCCGTCTGCCGCGCTGACAGATGTAACTGTAGCAGTGATCGGCTGCGGGTCCCAAAACGGCTCCGGGCGGGGGAGCGCAGGTTGCGGCGGTGTGTCGGCGTGTTTCGTGGGGGTGGATCCGGGTCCGGGGCTGGGAGAGGATGGTCGGACTTGCTCGTGCGACCCGGGCGCAGGTCCCGGGGTGCCGCTGGGGCGTCGGTGCGGGCCGGAGACGAGGAGTGACCGTGAGCGAGCGGAGCGAGTCGGCGGCGACGCCGAAGGTGACGGGTGAGTCCGAGGTCGCCGACATCTGCCGCGATCTGATCCGGATCGACACCAGCAACTACGGCGACGGCTCCGGCCCGGGGGAGCGGAAGGCGGCCGAGTACGTCGCCGAGCAGCTCGCCGAGTTCGGTCTCGAACCGCAGATCTTCGAGTCGGCCAAGGGCCGGGCGTCCACCGTGGTGCGGATCGAGGGCGAGGACCGGTCGCGTCCGGGCCTGCTGATCCACGGCCACACCGACGTGGTCCCGGCCAACGCCGCGGACTGGACGTACGACCCGTTCGCCGGCGAGATCGCGGACGGCTGCGTCTGGGGCCGCGGCGCGGTCGACATGAAGGACATGGACGCGATGACCCTCGCGGTGGTCCGCGACCGGCTCCGCACCGGCCGCAAGCCCCCGCGTGACCTGGTGCTGGCCTTCCTGGCCGACGAGGAGGCGGGCGGCACCTACGGCGCCCGGTACCTGGTGGACAAGCACCCGGGCCTGTTCGAGGGCGTGACCGAGGCGATCGGCGAGGTCGGCGGCTTCTCGTTCACCGTCAACGACCAGGCGCGGCTCTACCTGATCGAGACGGCCGAGAAGGGCATGCACTGGATGCGGCTCACGGTCGAGGGCCGGGCCGGGCACGGGTCGATGGAGAACGACGACAACGCCATCACCGAGCTGTGCGAGGCGGTCGCCCGCCTCGGGCGCCACCAGTTCCCGCTGCGGATCACCAAGACCGTGCGGGCCTTCCTGGACGAGCTGTCGGACGCGCTGGGCGTCGAGCTCGACCCGGAGAACATGGACGAGACGCTGCGGGTGCTCGGCGGCATCGCCAAGATGATCGGCACCACGCTGCGCAACACCGCCCAGCCGACCATGCTGGGCGCGGGCTACAAGGTCAACGTGATCCCCGGCCAGGCCACCGCGCACGTGGACGGGCGCTTCCTGCCCGGCTACGAGGAGGAGTTCCTGGCCGAGCTGGACAGCGTGCTCGGGCCGCGTGTGAAGCGGGAGAGCCTGCACTCGGACAAGGCGATCGAGACCAGCTTCGACGGCGCCCTGGTCGAGGCGATGCAGACCGCGCTGCGGGCCGAGGACCCGATCGCCCGCGCGGTGCCGTACTGCCTCTCCGGCGGGACGGACGCCAAGTCGTTCCAGGACCTCGGGATCCGCTGCTTCGGGTTCGCCCCGCTGCAGCTGCCGCCGGAGCTGGACTTCGCCGGGATGTTCCACGGCGTGGACGAGCGGGTGCCGGTGGACGGTCTGAAGTTCGGCGTGCGGGTGCTGGACCGCTTCATCGACGCCTGCTGAGGGCGCGGCGCCCACGCCGCGCCGCTGCGACGGCCCGCTTCCGGAACCTCCGGCGGCGGGCCGTCGCCGTTCCGACAGATCGATGACATGTTCGTCGTATCACCGGTCCGGGTGAATGGGACGTCTGTTCCGTACCCCGTTCGCCGCAACGTCGTTCCTTTCTGTGACGGCCCGGAACCGATATCCGGGTGTTCATACAGGAGGACTGATGAAGGTCAAGAAGATCGCCGCCGTCACCGCCGCCGCCGGTGGCCTGGTGCTCGCCGCCACGGGTGTCGCCTCCGCCCACGGCGGGGCCGGCGCGCAGGGTGTGGCCGCGGGTTCGCCGGGCGTCGTGTCCGGCAACCAGATCCAGATCCCGGTGCACATCCCGGTCAACGCGTGCGGTAACACCATCAGCGTGATCGGTGTGCTGAACCCGGCGTTCGGCAACACCTGCTTCAACGTCTGAGCCCACCTCGGTCGTTGAGCCGGGCCCCCGGGCGGCGCACGCGCCGTGCCGGGGGCGCTTGCTTTTCCGGAGCGCCCCGGGAGTTGCCCGTTGTATCCCTCGAAAGGGTGAATGGGGGCCGCACGGCTCAACCTCCTTGTGGGTTTCTTCGTTCTCTCCCATGCAGCCGAGGACCTCTCCGCGCACTCGGAAATTCCGACTTTCGGAAGGTCGTCACGTCATCTCGAAATGTCAGGGGAAAATATGAGGAACGCAGCCAAGAAGGGGCTCCTCACGGCCGTGGCCACCGGCAGTGTGCTGGCCTCGACCGCCGGCTACTCCTACGCGGGTGCCGGGGCGGAGGGCGCCGCGGTGGGCTCGCCGGGTGTCGTCTCCGGCAACTCGGTCCAGGTACCGATCGAGGTGCCGATCAACGCCTGCGGCAACACCGCCGACGTGATCGGCGTCCTGAACCCGGCCTACGGCAACAACTGCGCCAACAGCTCCGGGCGCCCCGGCGGCGCGCACGCGGGCAGTGGCCACGCGGGCGGCGGTCAGGCCGGGAACGGTCAGGCCGGCGGCAGCCAGGCCGGCGGTGGTCACCAGGGCGGCGGCCAGACGGGCAGCGGTCAGGCCGGCAGTGCTCAGGGCAGCAGTCGTCCGGCGGGTTCCGGCGCGGCGGGCGCGGCCGGCTCGGTGGCCTCGGGAACGTCCGGCGCCGGCGCGCAGGGTGTGGCCGCGGGTTCGCCGGGCGTCGTGTCCGGCAACCAGATCCAGGCCCCGGTGCACATCCCGGTCAACGCCTGCGGCAACTCGATCAACGTGGTCGGCGCCGCCAACCCGGCGTTCGGCAACACCTGCGCCAACGCGGCCGCACCGGCGCACGCCGCGCCCGTCAAGCCGACCGAGCACTGCGAGGAGTGCCAGGGCCCGCACAGCCCGCCGCCGCCCGCCACTCCCGTCCCGACCAGCGTGGAGAGCGCCGCGGGCAACCCCCGGACCGGTGGTCCGGCCGAGGTGGCACCGGCCGCCGGCGGTCCCGCGAGCAGCGGCCCCGCCGCACGGAACGAGGGTCAGGCGCGCCCGGCCGCCGACCGCACCGGCGGCCCGTCCGCGGCTCCGAAGGCCGCCGCGGAGGCCGGCACCGAGCTGGCCGCCACCGGGGCCGGAAGCACCGAGATGCTCGGTGCGGCGGGCCTCGCCCTGCTGATCGGCGGTGGCGTCCTCTACCGCCGCGCCCGCGCCGGCGCCCGCTGAGCGCCCGGGGCGCGGGCTGACGCACCGCGCCGTCGCAGCACCGCGGGTCCGCGACAGCCGCCGACGGGGCGGCCGCGGGCCCGCGGTGCGTGGGCCGTCACCAGCTGCGGACCTGCCGGATGATCCGCCGGCGCAGCAGCACCGTGCGGCTGCCGTCCGGGAACAGGCGGAGCCTGTCCAGTTCCCAGTGCCCGTACTCGGCGTGATCGGTGAGCAGTTGGCGTGCCGCACTGCGGGACGTCCCGCGGGGCATGCGCAGCGACTGGTACTCGTACTCCGGCTGGCGGACCGGCTTCGGTGAGGTCAAAGCGCTCCTCCTGTTGGACACCTGCGGGCAAGCCTACGGCCTGCCTCCGACAACGGGCCCGGGCTTTTTCGGCCGCCCGGGCCCGCACCGCGCCGACGCCGAGTGCCCGGTCCACCCGCACCGCGCTGACAGGGCATCAGTTCTGTTGCTCCTGGGGACGGCATACCCCGGGCGTGCCCGGCCATGCGGCGCCCGGGCGGGACCGCGCGGGCGCCCGGCGCACGCCGGCGGTCGTCCGCCCCGGGGGACAGAACCATACGCAACGGACATCGAGGGGGAAGTTGCGGTGAAATCGCGGGTGTAGGTGACAACCGCTGTGCGTACCGGCACCGAGGGGAGATAGCGTCTGCACCATGTCTGATGCCGCGCAGCCCACCATTGCCGAGGTACGCGCCGCCGCCGAGGCGGTCAAGGCCGCCATCGACCGTCATCTGGAAGCGGTGTCAAGCCCCAGCGCAGCGGACGATTCCGCTGTGTCCACCGCCTACGAGCAGCTCGCGACGGCGGCCATCGCGTACGACCAACTCCTGTACGAGGTCTACGACGAGGTCACCCCCTTCGAGGTCCCCGGCGACGAGGGCCCGGGCGGCTACCACGGCCCCGAACAGCCCGAGGCGATCAGCGTGCTGATCCGCCGGGACTACCACATCGTCGACCCGAAGCGGCTGCGCGCCCAGGCCGAGCGCCTGGAGGACTCGCTGACCCCGGGCGGCGCCGAGGGGGCCGACGCCGGGGTGAACGCCGCGATCGGTGTGCTGTTCGGCGAGTTCGAGCCGGACGAGATCGCCGCGCGGAGCGAGGAGTTCGGGCTGGAGGAGGCCGACTCCACGCTCTGGGTGGCCGCCGCCGAGCCGAGCGAGCCGGGCGAGTGGCTGCCGGAGCCCTTCGAGCACGCGGACCCGCAGCTGCTGATCTGCCGGTTCGACGTGAGCGAGGTCTACGACGACGAGGACCTCGACGACTGACCCGGTCCCGCCGCGTCCCGTGTCCCGCCCGCCGGGACGCCGGGCGCGGCGGTCCGGGTGAGCGGGGCCGCACCGCGCTCGTGGCGCCGGCCCCGGTGGTCCGCCGCGCGGCGACGGACCGGAGGAGGGACGCGCCGGACCGCACGCGCCGCCCGTGCCGGCCCGGCCCCGCACACGCCGGTGAAGCGGCCCCGGCGCGGCGGCCGAGCGGTGATCGCGGCGCCGGTGACCAGCGGGTTCGGCGAAGTCGCGGGGCGGGCCCGGACCTGGCCGTCCGGAGGCTGCGTGCGCGGCGGATGCGGGTTCCGGGGCCTGCGGAGAACCGGGGCCGACGGCGTCCGGACGGTGCTGCCCGTCGGCCTTCCGGGAGGCGCGGGGCCGCCGCGCCGGCTGTCCCCGCGAGCCGTCCGTGGTCGCGGCGAACGAGTGGCGGGGGCGAACGAGTGGCGGGGCGGACCGGTCGCCCGGACCCGGTGGCGGAAGAGCGCGGAACCGCTGCTTCAGGCGCATGGTTTCGGACGTTCCTCGGCGCCGGGCGGCGGGCGCCGAGGATGCGCCCCCGGGCGCGGGCGCCGTCGCCGGCGGCAGGATCCCGAACCGGGCCCCGGTCGGCCCCGGAACGGCGGAGGGCCCCCGCACGGCTGCGGG
>NZ_JBHJRC010000354.1:0-7959 GCF_042261735.1 Kitasatospora sp. NPDC056327
GCCGCGGACCCGGTCCGCGGCGGGCCGCCCGTTCCCGCTACTGCCCCATGACGTACTTGACGGTCGGTCCGGTGGTCCAGCCGCCGTCCACCGCCAGCTCGGCGCCGGTGACGTAGGAGGCGTCGTCGGAGAGCAGGAACACCACGGCGGTGGCGATCTCGGGGGCCTCGCCCACGCGCCCCATCGGGGTGTTGGGGTAGTTCCCCTCGCCCTGCCGGATGCCGACCGAGGCCGTCATCGGGGTGTAGGTCATGCCCGGGTGCACCGAGTTGACCCGGATCCGCTCGGTGCCCAGCTCGACCGCGCCGATCTTGCTCAGGCCGCGCACGCCCCACTTGGAGGCGCCGTAGCCGGCCGTCAGCGCCAGGCCCATCAGACCGGCCGCCGAGGAGATGTTGACGATCGAGCCGCCGCCGGCCGCGCGCAGAGCCGGGACGACGGTCCTCATCCCGATGAACACACCGGTCAGATTGACGTCCAGGACCCGGCGGAAGTGCTCGACGCTCTCGTCCGCCAGCAGCGTGCCGGTGGAGATGCCGGCGTTGTTGACCAGGCCGTGCACCGCGCCGAACTCCGCCGTGGCGAGGTCCACCACCCGCTGCCAGTCCTCCTCGGAGGTCACGTCGTGCCGGACGAACCGTGCCCGGTCGCCGAGTTCGGCGGCGGTGGCCCTGCCGTCGTCCTCCAGGACGTCGGTGATCACCACGTTGGCGCCGGCCGCGACGGCGAGCCGGGCGGCCTCGGCGCCGAGGCCGCGGGCACCGCCGGTGATGATGACGGTCTTGCCGGTGAGGTCGTTCATGACGTGCTCCTTCGGGGGGTGGGGGCGGAGAGCATGGCGGCGGACACCGTCACCAGGTCGGCGAGGAAGGTCTCCTCGTCGGTCAGCGGCACGGCTCCGGCGAGGTACTGCCGCGCCCGGTCGGCCAGCGCCGCGCCGATCAGGGTCAGGGCCAGGTCGAGCCGCTCCAGCCGGACCGGCTCGGGCAGGAAGGCGATCCGCTCCTCCAGCAGGCCGATCAGCCGCCAGTAGCCGCCGCCCGCCAGCGTGGGGTGCGGCGTACGGGTGCGGACCCCGCTGCTGCGGCTGATCTGCGCGGAGATCAGCAGGCAGTGCCGGCCCTGCCCGGTGCGCAGCTCGGTCGCCTCGGCGGTGATCAGCGCATCGAGCAGCCCGGCGAGGTCCGCCTCCGCGAGCCCGGCCCGGTGCGGAGCGAGCGCCAGCTCGGTGCGTTCCTGCCGGGCGGCCATGATCGCCTCCAGCAGCCCCTCGCGCGACCCGAAGTGGTACTGCACGGCCGACGGGTTGCCCTGTCCGGCCAGTCGCACGATGTCCTTGGTCATCGAGGCCTCGACGCCCCGGACGGCGAAGAGCTCCTCCGCCGCCCGCAGCAGCCTCTCGCGGGTCTCTTGGCCCGCCGACGTCCTTGCCATGCCGCCAAGATTAATACTGCCCATTATTATTTTCAACGAAGGCCCCTCGCCGCGCCGGAGCCGCCGCGCCGGAGCCGCCGCGCCGGAGCGCCCGGGCGTCCCTCAGCCGGTGGTGGCGGGCGGGAGGACGGCGACGGCGAGGGGGAGCCTGCCGACGGGGAGGCGGGTGGTGCGGGCGGTGACGGTGTCGACGAGGGTGAGGCCGTTCCAGCCGCCCTCGCGGGTGTGGCCGCCGGAGACGTAGGCGGTGCGGCCGTCGGAAGAGAGGGTGACGGTCTCGTGCGGGCCGTCGAGGGGGACGACGCGCTCGGTGCCGTCCGGGCGGCGGACGGTGAGGGACGGGCCGGCGTCGACGGCGGGGTCGATCGGGCCGGTGCCGACGGCGTAGAGGGTGCCGTCGGGGGCGACGGTGACGCCGTGCTGATGGGTGTTGGCGGTCATCGGCTCGACGGTGACCCGGCCGGTGGCCGGGTCGACGACGGCGAGGCGCTCGCCCTCGAAGGGGAGCAGCAGGGCGCCGTCGGAGGGGCGGACGGCGGTGTAGTGGGGCTTGAGCCAGGAGCCGAGACCGCCCTCGGTGCCGTACGGGGCGACCTCGATGCGGCGCGGCGCCCAGTCGGCGGTGTCGACCACGGTGACGTCGAAGGAGTCGTGGTCGGTGACGTAGACCTGGCGGCCGTCGGCGGAGACGTCCACGTCGAAGGGACGCCGGCCGACCGGGACGACCCGGACGACCGCGCGGGTGGCGGTGTCGACGACCTCCAGGGTGCCGTTGCCCCCGGGGACGTTGACGCCGACGTAGACCCGGCTGCCGTCGGGGGACAGGGCGAGGCCCATACCGCCGCCCCGGTACTCGCCGGTGGTCACCGGGCCGGTGGCGGTCCGGTAGGGGATCAGCGCGGTGCGGGTGCGGGTGCGGGTGTCGACGGCGGCGACGCCCTCGGCGGTGGCCGCCCAGGCGGTGCCGTCGGGGGCGACGGCGAGGCCGTACGGCGCGGTGCCGACCCGGACGGAGCCGAGGTCGGCGGCCCGGTCGGTGCGGGACGGGTCGACGAAGGTGACGGTGTCGGCGCCGAAGTCGGTGACGAGGAGGGTGGGGGAGGCGGGGTCCGGCGAAGCGTCGGTGCCGAGCGTGGTGGTCCCGGCGGTGGTGGGCGACGGCGCGGGCCCGGCCTCCCCGCAGGCCGCGAGCAGCACCAGCCCCGTCGCGACGCCGGCCGCGGCCCGCCCGACGGCGGCCCGGGCCTTCACCGCCGCCCCCGCACGCGGGCCCCGGCCGCCTCCGCCGCGCGCAGGGTGGCGGCCAGGGCCCGGAAGCCCCGGCGCTCGGCGCGGGCGCGGGCGGTGACGCCGTCGGCGTCCGGCAGCAGCGGGTCGGCGCCGTGGGCGAGCGGGGCGTCCACCACGGCGCGCTGGGCGGGCCCGCCGTCGCCGAGGACGACCGCTTCCAGCAGGGCGGTCCGGCGGTCGGCGTCGCGCGCCCCCGGATCGGCGCCCGCCGCGAGGGCGGCGGCTACGGCGTCGGTGCGGCCGTCGCGGGCGGCGTCCAGCGACGCCCGGTCGGCCGGTGACAGGGGGCGGTCGGTCATCGGGGCTCCTCCACGGGGCGGACGGCGGTCGCGGCGGCCGGGCCGCGGTGCCTTTCAGCCTCCGTCATCGGCCCCCCGCGCGGAATCGGCGGCTCGGCCCGTCCGGGACGGCCGGCCGGTGGACGGCGGGGTCATCCGATCGGCCGACCCCGCCGCCCGGCCGTCCCCAGGAGAGTGGGCAGCGCACCGGGCGCCCGCCGATCCGGCCCGGGGGCAGGCCGATGGCGACCAGCGGGACGGTGGAGAGCACGAGCGGCGGGAGGAACGGCCAGGGGGTGCGGGGCCGGGAGACCGGCGGCCCGGGTGCGCCGTGCACCAGGGACTGTTGTAGGAATTGGTGGGATGTTTCGCCGGTCGGACCTCCATCGGACAATCCGTGGACGGAGCGGTCCCCGGGCCCGCCGCGACCGGACCCAAGGCGACCGAACACGACCGAACAGCGTGGGACCACACCGGGTGGGACCGCACCGAGAAAGGGCTGAACCCTCCACATGGCCGCAACCACCGCCACCGTCTTCCGTGACGTCCGTCCGTACGGCGCCGAGCGGGCCGTCGACCTGATCGCCGTCGACGGCCTGCTGGTCGACCGCCTCCCGGAGGGCGCCGAGCCCGAGGTGGTGGAGGGCGAGGGCCGGATCGCGCTGCCGACCCTGGTCGACGCGCACATCCACCCGGACAAGACGGCCTGGGGCGAGCCCTGGTACAGCCGCCGTCCGGCCGGCTCGCTGCCCGAGTACGTCCGGGGCGACGTCGACCTCCACCACCACCAGCGCACCCCGCTCGCCGACCGCGCCCACCGCCTGCTGGCCCACGCCGTCGCCTCCGGGACCCGTGCGGTCCGGGCCCACGTGGACGTCGCCCCCGCCTACGGCCTGGCCGGGGTCACCGGACTCGCCGAGGCGCGCGAACGGCTGGCCGGGGCGCTCGACGTCCAGCTGGTCGCCTTCCCACAGCACGGCGTCCGCCGCACGCCCGGCGCGGGGGACCTGCTGGCCGAGGCGGCGGCGGGCGGACTGATCGACGCCGTCGGCGGGATCGACCCCGCCGGGTTCGACGGCGGCCCGGACGGCGAGGGCCCCGCCCAGCTCGACCTCGTCTTCGACCTGGCCGAGCGCCACGGGCTGCGGCTGGACATCCACCTGCACGACCGCGGTGACCGCGGGCTCGAACCGTTGCGCGGCATCCTGGCCCGTACCAGGGCCGCGGGCCTGGCCGGCCGGGTCGTGGTCAGCCACGCCTTCTGCGTCCCGGAGCTGGCCGACGGGCCGTTCGCGGAGCTCGCCGGCGAACTGGCCGGGGCCGGCATCGGCCTCACCACCGTGGCCCCCTCGGCTCACCAGGTGCTGCCGTTCCGCGAGCTGCAGGCGCTCGGCGTGCGCGTCGGGCTCGGCTCGGACGGCGTGCGCGATTCCTGGAGCCCGTTCGGCAACGCCGACATGCTGCACCGCACCCATCTGCTCGGCTGGACCACCGGTGCCCGCACCGACCGGGAGCTGGCGGACTGCTTCGCGCTGGCCGCCGACGGCGGTGCCGATCTGCTCGACCTGCCGCGGGTCACCCTGCGGCCGGGCTCCCCGGCGGACTTCATGCTGCTCCCCGGCGAGTGCCTGCCGCAGGTCGTGGTCGACCTGCCCCGGCGGGACCTGGTCGTCCGCGCCGGCCGGGTGGTCGCCCGGGACGGCGTCCTCCTCGACTGAGGGCCGGCGGTCGGCAGAGGGCCCGCCCGGTGATGCCACCGGGCGGGCCCGGCCGTTCCTCCGGGGGTGGTGTCCGGCCGGTCCGGCCCGTACGTCATCCTTGACTTGAAAACTTCTTCATGTTCACAACCATCGAACGACTGGATACGCTGATCACATGAGCGACAACCTTCCCGCCTGCCCCCGTTGCTCGGGCGAGTACACCTACGCGATGGACGCCCTCATGGTGTGCCCGGAGTGCGGTCACGAGTGGGACCCGGCCGCCACCGGCGGGAGCACGGCGGCCGGCGACCGGGTGATCAAGGACGCGGTCGGCAACGTCCTGAACGACGGCGACACCGTCACCGTCGTCAAGGCGCTCAAGGTCAAGGGCAGTGTCTCCGGCATCAAGGCCGGCACCAAGGTCCGCAACATCCGTCTGGTCGACGGCGTCGACGGCCACGACATCGACTGCCGTATCGAGGGCTTCGGCGCCATGCAGCTCAAGTCCACCGTGGTGAAGAAGGCCTGACGCCGCCTCCGGCAGGCCGCCGAAGGGCGGTCCACCCGAAGGGCGGTCCACCTCCGGGTGGGCCGCCCTTCGCCGCCGGGCGCCGGTCAGCAGCGGTCGGCCGGGAATCTCGCGGTGATCGGCCCGCCCCGGTGGGCCCGCTCCAGCCACACCGGGCGGCCGGCCAGTTCGGCGACCGGCGGGGTGACGTAGAGCAGGCCCGTCTCCTCGTCCGGTTCGGCGGTGTCGTAGGCAGCGGCCACCACCAGCCGCAGCGCCGTGCAGGCCGCCCAGCCGGGGTCGGCGGCCGTGCCGGCCGGATCGAGGCGGGCCGCCAGCCCGACCAGTGCCTCCCGCAGGGTCTCGGTGACGAGGGCGACGGGCGCGCCGTCGAGGGCCGGGTGCCCGCTGCCGTCCCGGTGGGCGAGCACGGTGGTCGAAGCCGGTGTTGTTGCGCTCACAGGAGTCATGCCCAGGACGGTAGAGGGGACGTACGACAACGGCGCCGCCCCCCGGGGGGGCCGGCCGGGGACGTCGCGGACGGCATGTCAGGGTCCGGCGGGGCCGCCGGGGTTCGGGGCCGGCGCCGGTACGGCGGCGCCGATCAGGACGGCCGGCTCGTGGACGCGGGGCCGGCGCCCCGGACGGACCCCCGGGGGGCGGGGCCCGGACTCCCCGACTCCCCGACTCCCCGGCCACCGGGTCAGCGGCCGTCCGGGGGCGCCGGGAGCCGCGTGCGGTCGAGCATCCGCAGGTGCAGCCGCTGCGGCCGGAGCACGGTGGTGAGCCGCGGCGGCCGGTCGTCGGCCGCGCGCCGGCCCGGCGCCGGGACCGGGTGCCAGCGCGCCAGCACGCTGGCCAGCGCGATGGCGGCCTCGGCGCGGGCGTAGTCGGCACCGAGGCACTGCCGGGGGCCGTTGGCGAACCCGGCGAAGGCCCAGCGGGGCAGGGCGCCGGCCCGCTCGGGCAGCCAGCGGTCGGGGTCGAAACGGGCCGGATCGGCGAAGACGCCCGGATCGTGGTGGGCCGCGTAGGGGCTGAGCAGCACCTGGCTGCCGCGCGGCAGGGTGCGCCCGCCGAGTTCGGTCTCACGGGTGCAGGTGCGCAGCAGCACCCAGCCGGGCGGGTAGAGCCGCAGCGCCTCGGTCAGCACCCGGGCGGTGCGGGGCAGCCGCGGCAGGTCGGCCCACCCGGCGGGGCGGCCGTCCGGGAGCACCGTGTCGAGCTCCTCCCGTACGGCGGCCAGCGCCCCGGGATGCGCCGTCAGCAGCCGCAGGGTCCAGGAGAGCTGGGAGGCGGTGGTCTCGGTGCCGGCCAGCAGCATGGCCACGACCTGGTCGTGCAGCTCGGCGTCGGAGAGCGTCGTGCCGTCCTCGTCCCGGGCGGCGAGGAGGCCGGACAGCAGGTCGGTGCGGCCCGGACCGCGGGAACGGTGGTCCCGGACCAGCTCGGTGACCGTCCGCCGCAGGGTGCGGACCGCCGCCCGGTAGCCGGGGCCCGCGGGCAGCCGCATCACCCGGCGCAGCGCACCGGCGAACGCCGCCTCGAAGGAGTGCTGCAGGCGTTCGGCGAGCACGTCCGGGGCCTCGGTGCCGAGCAGCGTGCGGGTCACCACCCGCAGGGTGAAGCGGTAGCAGGCGGGGAAGACGTCCACCACCTCGCCGTGCCGCCAGGAGCCGGCCAGCAGCTCGGCCTCCCGGGTCATCACCGTGGCGTACCCGGCCAGCCGCTCGGGCCGGAACTCCGGTTGCAGCATCCGGCGCTGACGGCGGTGGTCGGCGTGGGCGCAGGTCGGCAGGCCGTTGCCGAGGATCTCCCGGAAGCGCCCGTAGACCGGGCCGCCCTTGTCGAAGGTGCGGTCGTCGGCGTACACCTGCCGGAGCAGCTCGGGGTGGCAGGGCGCCGTCAGCCGGGTGGGCCCCAGCCGGACCTCCACCAGGTCGCCGTACCGGTGCAGCCGGCCCAGGAACCGTGCCGGGTCCCGGACCAGGGCGGGCAGGTGTCCGAGCACCGGCACCGCCCCGGGGACGGTCCCGTGCACGTAGGTCGTGATCGCGGCATCCCGCGCTGACGAGGACACGGCAGCAGGGTAGGCCCCGGGCGGGCCGTGGACAACCGGCGCGAAGCGGTTGGTCCGCGCGCCCCGCCGATCGGGGGACGTCCCGGCGGACAACGGTCGTTCGCATGCGTGCGGTGCTAGCTTCGCGGCGTCCGCACTTCCCTGACACGGGAGAAATTCCATGGCGTCGAACCTGTTCACGAAAGCGCTGCTGGGAGTCCTCACGGCCGCCGCCCTCGGCGTCGGCACCCTCGCCGGCGCGACCACGGCCGCTGCCGGGACCACCGCCGTGGCCGCCGCGCAGGCCCCGGCCCGCACGGCGGCGGTCCGGGCCGTCAACAACCTGGGGCTCAACACCGCCGAGGCGCGGAGCGTCCAGTGCTTCGTCCGCGACAACGGCTACGACCCGGGGGCGATCGACGGCCAGCTCGGCTCCGGCAGCTGGCGGGCCTGGCAGAGCTACCTCAACGACAACGGCTACAACGCGGGCACCGTGGACGGCGCGGTCGGCCCCAACACCATCCGCGCCCTCCAGCGCTTCCTCGTCGACGTCGGCTACGACACCGGCGGCATCGACGGCGTCGCCGGGTCGAAGACCAGGGCGGCCTGGAAGGCGTTCGCGCAGGTCGGCTGGTGCTGACGGGCGGCCCGTCCTGAGCGGCGGGGGTGCGCCCCGGGACCTTCCGGGGC
>NZ_JBHJRC010000355.1:0-7925 GCF_042261735.1 Kitasatospora sp. NPDC056327
GGCCGCACGGGCCCCGGCACCGGGCGGAGCGGGCTCGGACTCAGAGACCCCAGAACTCCCCGCTCAGCCCCACCGAGCGGAGATGGCCGGCCGCCGCGGCCGGCTCGCGCCGGGTGTACGGCGAGCCCAGCCGCCCGTCGTACCAGTGCGCGGCGAGCCGCCAGAGGGTGGCCAGGTCGAGGACGGCGCCGCGCGGATTTCCGGTGGCGGCGAGCCAGTCGTCGACGCAGTCGGCGGAGCAGAACAGCCGCTGGTGGGCGCAGGTGTGGACGACGTCGTCCCACATCCGGGCGGCGGGCACCAGGAAGTGCGCCACCTGCGCGCCCTCCGGCGGGGCCTGCCGGGTGACCGTCCAGGCGTGCGGGCGGTCGCAGGCCGGGCAGGTGGTGGCGACCAGGGCCGGGTCGGCGCCGGGCACCAGGTGGGGCAGCGCGAAGGAGTCCCAGGCGCAGCCGCCGAACCACAGGGTGGCACCGGCCATCACCGAGAATCCCAGGGGCACGGCCGAGAACGGGTGGGCGAGGACGACGGCGTCGTCCGGGCCGAGCGCCAGGTGCCGCGCGTCGGCGAGCCGCCGCAGGCCGGCGCGGACCTCCGGCACGGTGGTGCCCAGCTCCTCGGCCAGCCGGTCGTGACCGGGCGCGCGCCCGGTGGCGGCGAAGGTCCGGTAGACGGCGAGCCTCAGCTTCTCGGTCTCCATGCCACCAGCCTGCCACGGCACCGCTGACGATCCGTCAGTCCGCGCCGCCCCGGTCGTGCGCCTCCCGGTGGGCCAGCACCTCGGGCATGTGCTCCTCCGCCCAGTCCTTGATCGCCCCCAGCAGCGGGAGCAGGCCGGCGCCGAGCGGAGTGAGCGCGTAGTCCACCCGGGCCGGAACGGCGGCCGTGACCGTCCGGGTGAGCAGGCCGTCGCGCTCCAGGGCGCGCAGGGTCTGGGTGAGCATCTTCTCGCTGACCCCGGCGAGGCGCCGGCGCAGGTCGCCGTAGCGCTGCGGGCCGTCCGCCAGGGCGTTGACGACCAGGCTGACCCACTTGTCGCCGATCCGCTCCAGCAACTGCCGGGCGGGGCACTCGGCGAGGTAGGCGTCGAACCCGGCCCGGGCGTCCGCCCGGCGCTGTGCGGCGGTCGTGGTCGCCATCGGCTCTCCTTCCGGTGCGGTACGCACTCGCGGGTGCGTACTTCCTGCCGGGGAGCAACTCTCCCTAGGTTGGGTGCCGTTGGCAAGCCCCGCCCGCACCGGAGGCGGGGCCCCGGAAGGAGAACGCGATGCGCGCCGTGGTCGTCCGCCGTTTCGGCGGCCCGGAGGTCCTGGAGCTGGTCGAACTGCCCGTCCCCGAGCCCGGCCCCGGGCAGGTGCGGGTGCGGGTGGCCGCCGCCGCGGTCAACCCGGTGGACGCGGTGACCCGCGCCGGGGTGCTGGCGGAGGCCGGGCTGATGGCCCCGCGCGGGACCGTGGGCGTCGGCTGGGACGTGGCCGGCACGGTGGAGGCGGTCGGCCCCGGGGTGTCCGGGTTCGCGGCCGGCGACGGGGTGATCGGACTCCGCGACCGACTGGACGTCCCGCTCGGCACCTACGCGGACGCCCTGGTGCTGGACGCCACGGCGCTGGCCCCCGCGCCGGCGGGCGTGCCGGCCGTCGCGGCGGCGACCCTGCCGCTCAACGGGCTCACCGCCCTCCAGGCCCTGGACCTGCTGGACCTGCCGCCCGGGGCCACGCTGCTGGTCACCGGCGCGGCCGGGGCGGTGGGCGGCTTCGCCGTCCAGCTCGCCGCGCTGCGGGGGCTCCGGGTGGCCGCCGTGGCGGACGAGCGGGACGCCGAGCCGCTGCGCGGGCTGGGCGCCCGGTGGTGGGTGCCGCGCGGGGCCGCCGACCTCGCCGCCGAGGTCCGGACCCTGGTGCCCGGCGGGGTGGACGGCGCGCTGGACACCGCCCTGCTCGGGGTGACGGCGCTCGGCGCGGTCCGCAACCGGGGGTCCTTCGTCGCGGTGTCGGCCGGCGCGGCGCCGGTCGGGCTGCGCGGCATCCGGGTCGCCAACGTCTGGATCGCGGCCGACGGCGCCGCGCTCGCCGGACTCTCGGCGCTGGCCGCCCGGGGCGCGCTGACCCTGCGGGTGGCGGACACCCTCCCGCTGGAGCGGGCCGCCGACGCCCACCGCCGGCTCGCGGCGGGCGGGCTGCGCGGGCGGCTGGTCCTGGTGCCCTGAACCGGCGGTTCGCGAGGTCCCCGCGGTTTGGCATGATCGCAGGATGAACGACCGAATCATCGCCGCCTGCGACGGGGCGGCCAAGGGGAACCCGGGCCCGGCGGCCTGGGCGTACGTAGTGGCGGACGGCACGGGGGCGCCGCAGCGCTGGCAGGCCGGGCCGCTCGGCCGCAACACCAACAACGTGGGCGAACTCACGGCGCTGGAGCAGTTGCTGACCGCCACCGATCCCGGCGTCCCGCTGGAGGTCCGGCTGGACAGCACGTACACCCGCGACGCGGTGACGAAGTGGCTGAAGGGCTGGAAGCGCAACGGCTGGAAGACCGCCGCCGGCAAGCCGGTGGCCAACCAGGAGCTGATCCAGCGGATCGACGCACTCCTGGAGGGGCGGGACGTCACCTTCGTCTACGTGCCCGCCCACCAGGTGGACGGCGATCCGCTGAACGCCATCGCCGACAAGGCGGCCAGCGACGCCGCCCGCACCCAGGAGGCGGCCGGCGGGGACGCCACCGACCTGCCCGTGCCGGACCCGGCCGCGAGCTCCGGCCCCGCCCGGCCCCGGCGCGCCGCCTCGTCGGCCTCGCCGGCCGCCGCGAAGCGCCGGCCCTCCGGCGGGTCGGGCGGCTCCGGCGGTGCGCCGACGCTGTCCGCTCGCTTCCCCGGCACCTGCCCGTGCACGCGCCCGTACGGCAAGGGGGACCGGATCACCAAGGTCGGCGGCAGCTGGGGCCACCCGGAGTGCGCGGCCGCGCACGCCTGATCCCGGGGCGGCGGCCTCCCGGCGGGCGGCTCCCTCAGGAGTCGTCCGCCCGGCGGCCCGCCCCCCACCGGGCAGCCGACGGGCCGATCGTTCCTCCCCCGGGTTCCCACGGACTTCGGGGTGGCTCGCCCCTCGCCGGGACGTGCCCCGCCGACCGGCCGTTCGCGGCCCCGGGCTCAGCGCCGGGAGCGGTGGGTGTCGCCGGCGTGCTCGCCGGTCTCCTGGTCGGGGAAGCTGACGGCCAGGGTGACCCGGAACTCGAAGACGTCGTCGCGGTGACCCGGCACCTGGGCCCAGGCCAGCGAGTGCACCTCGGCCTCGGGCGCCTGCCGGCACCAGGCGGCCGCCTCCTCCAGCGCCCGGGCCGCCGACCGCCCGGTGCAGACCACCGCCGTGTACGCGGCCACCGCGAGGTCGCCGCCGCTGCGCCCGTCCCGGGAGGCGGCCCGGACGGCGGCGGCCGCGTGGGTCAGGTCACGGGCGAGGTCGTCGACCACGCGGGGAGGCGCGGGCAGCACGGCCGGGGCCTCGACCACGGTCTCCGGCAGGTTGGTGCTCATTGTCAGGGCCTCCATCCCTCTGGCATCCCACTGGTCGCTCGCCCCGCCCCGTCCGGGATCCGCCTGATCACGGGGTCAATATGCCGGTCCGCCGTTCCTGGCATGACCACTTTCACCAGAACGTCACCCGTCCGGGGAAGACGCCCGCCGACGCTCGACAGCGGCCCGGCCGCACTGGTATTGCGGGGATCTCCGCATCCGGCCAGGTCAGCCCGGCGCCCCGAGGGCGCCGCCGGGAGCCCGCGGACGGCCCCGCGCACCACCCCCGTGCCCCGGACCGCCGTCCCGGCCCCCCGGACACCCCCTCCCGCGCCCCGGCCGCCCCACCGGCGCCCGGCTGTCACGGAGCTGTCCAACTCCCGTAGCGGGAACGGGAAGTACCGGACCTCGCCGGACCGTAGGATCCTGCCACGTCGCAGTCCGCCGCACCGGTGGGCGCGCCTTCGGAGGGGGTTCCATGGACCGCAGGTCACCGCTCACGTCCCGCCACCGGTACACCGTCCTGCCCGCGTTGGCCCTCGCGGCCCTCGCCGTGGCCGGCTGCTCCTCCTCGGGCGGCGGAGCGACGGCGGCCCCCGCACCGACGACCGCCGCGAGCGGCGCGAGCATGGCGACCCCGACCACGGCCCCGGCGGCCACCGCCACCACCACCACGAGCAGCACGCCCACCGCCGCCACCACCCCGAGCGCGAGCGGCACGCCCGCCGGTACCGGCAAGCGCCCCGCCGACGCCTGTACCCTGCTGACCTCTCCCCAGGTCGCCGCCCACGTCGGCACCGGCGGACCGTTCCGGGGCACCGGCCTCGACCCGGTCGACGGCAAGCCGGTCTGGGGCTGCACCTGGGGCTCCCGGCAGTCCTACGCCTCCCTCCACGAGATCGAGCCCGCCCGGTTCGCCAACCTCAGGAGCCTCCCCGACCACACCGCCACCCCGATCCCCGGGATCGGCCAGGACGCCTACCTGCTCCGCCGCGGCGACGGCTACCGGCCCTCGGTGTACTTCCTCTCCGGCGGCCGCGCGTACGAGGTCTCGGTGGTCGTGGACCGCAGCCCCGACGACGGCGTCAACAGCGCGGCCGAGGCGACCGCGGGCACCGCGCTCGCGCTGATCCTCTCCAAGCAGGTCTAGCCAGGAGGTGGGACCCCGCCGCCCGGCGCAGCCGGTTCCCCCCGGGGCGTGAACGGGGCGGGCTCCGGGGCACCGGGGGGATGCGGGTACGGCGCCGGCGTTCGCAGAATGACGCCACGGCGCCGTACTCCGTACTCCCCCGACAGCCAAGGCGAATCGCATGAGCCGATCTCACCCACCCGCGCGGCCGACCGGACCCGCTCCGGAGCCGGCGCCCCCGGACCCGGGCCGCCGGCCCTCCCCGGCCTCCCCCGCCCAGCGCCGGAGGCGTCCGGGGATCCCCCGCTCCGGAGCGGCTCTGCTCTCCGGGCTCGCGCTGCTCGCCCCGGCCCTCGCCGTCGGGACGCTCAGCGGCGCGGTCACCGCCCGGGCCGACAATCCGACCGTCTCCGGCAACGGCATGCGCACCGCCTGGGACGCCGCCGAGCCGGACCTCGCCCCGGGCAAGGTGTCCGCCGGCACCTTCGGACGCCGCTGGTCCACCGCCGTGGACGGCGCGGTATACGCCCAGCCGCTGGTGACCGGCTCGACCGTGGTGGTCGCGACCGCGACCAACCACGTCTACGGCGTCAACGCGGCCGACGGACGGATCCTCTGGCAGCGCGCCCTCGGCGGCACCGTGGCCTCCTCCACCGCCTGCCTCTCCCCCGGCACCGGCATCGTCTCGACGCCGGTGTACGACAAGGCGACCAGGACGGTCTACCTGGTCGCCAAGTCCAGCGAGGGGGGCGCGCACTTCTCGGTGCACGCCCTGGATGCCACCACGGGCGCGTCGCGCAGCGGCTGGCCGGTCACCGTCCAGGGGTCGCCGGTGAACAGCCCCGGGGTCGCGTTCAACCCCAACACCTCGGCCCAGCGGGCCGGACTGCTGCTGCTGGACGGCGCGGTCTACTTCGGCTTCGCCTCGGACTGCGGGGTCGGCACCTACGTCGGCACGGTCGCGGGCGTCAACACCAGTACGCGCAAACTCACCCTCTGGTCCACCGAGTCCGGCTCCGCCTCGCAGAACGCGGGCGTCTGGATGAGCGGCGGCGGTCTGGTCTCGGACGGCTCCGGGCGGATCTTCATCGCGACCGGCAACGGCGCGGGCGAGGGCTCCTCCCCGCTGAAGGGCCCGGGCGACCGGCCCGGCGGCCACTTCGCCGAGTCGGTCGTCCGGCTGGGCGTCAACAGTGACGGCAACCTCGCCCCCCGGGACTTCTTCAGCCCCACCAACAACCGGGAGATGGACCACGGCGACGTGGACCTCGGCTCCGGCGGCCCGGCCGCGCTGCCCTCCGGCTTCGGCACCGCCGCGCACCCGCACCTGATGGTCCAGGTCGGCAAGGACGGCCGGATCTTCCTGCTCGACCGGGACCGCCTCGGCGGCATGGGCCAGGGCCCGAACGGCACCGACGGTGTGGTCGGCACCACCGGCCCGTTCAAGGGCGTCTGGGGCCACCCGGGCGTCTGGGGCGGCGACGGCGGCTACGTCTACCTGGTGGAGAACTACGGTTCGCTGCGCGCCCTCAAGTACTCGGTGAACGGCTCCGGGAACCCGCAGCTGACCAGCGCCGCGACCAGTCCCGAGGGCTTCGGCTACGCCTCCGGCTCCCCGGTCGTCACCTCCAACGGGACGGCGGCCGGCTCGGCCCTGGTGTGGGCGGTCTACTCGGGCACCGGCCCGGGCGGCCAGAACGGCGAACTGCGGGTCTACGACGCGCTCCCGGTCAACGGCTCGCTCAAGCTGCGGCGCAGCTTCCCGCTCGGCACGGTGACCAGGTTCTCCGTCCCGGCGACGGACGGCGGGCGGGTGTTCGTCGGCACCAAGGACGGCCACCTGGTGGCGTTCGGGAAGTCCGCCTGAGCAGGTCGCGTCACCCGATCGAGCGCGTTTGTCACGCGATCGCGCGGTTTGACCGGCGGGCCGGCCCGGCGGCTCGTAGCGTCCTGACCGCGGGGCCGGCCGGGCCCCCGATCCCACCCCCACCGAGGAGGCCGACTCCCATGAAGTCCACCCCCGTTCCCCCGTCCGCCACCACCGCCGGCCCCGCGCCGGCCGCCCCCGCCACCCCGGCCAGGCCCGCCTGGTCCGCCCCGGCGGTGGAGTGCCACCGCACCGGCGCCGAGGTCACCGCGTACGCGGCGCGGACCGCTCGGTGACCCAGGCCGTCACCTCCGCGTCGACCCGCGAGGAGTTCGCGGCCAGGCTGTACGGCCTGCGGGGACGGTACTGGGACACCCACCCGTTCCATCTGCGCCTGCACTCCGGCGGCTGCACGCCGCCGGAGCTGCGGCGCTGGGTCGCCAACCGCTGGTACTACCAGCTGTGCCTGACCCGGAAGAACGCCGCGATCGTCGCCAACTGCCCGCTGCCGGAGGTCCGCCGGGAGTGGACGCGCCGGCTGGGCTACCAGGACGGCCCGCACGAGGGCGAGGGCGGGCTGGCCGACTGGCTGGTGCTCGCCGGGGCCGTCGGCCTGGACCGGGCCGAGGTGCTGGACGAGCGGCACGTGGCGCGCGGCGTGCGCTTCGCCGTCGACGGCTACCTGCACTTCTGCCGGACCAGGCCGTGGGAGGAGGGCGTGGCGGCGGCGCTGACCGAGATGTTCTCGCCCGACCACATGGCGGAGCGGGTCATCGCCTGGCGCACCCACTACGACTGGATCGACCCGGCCGGCTACGCCTACTTCGAGCACCGGATCCCCGACGCCCGCCGGGACAGCGCCCGCACCCTCGACCTGGTGCTGGACCACTGCGCGACGGCCGAGCGGCAGCAGGCCGCGGTGGACGCGCTGGCGTTCAAGTGCGAGGTGCTGCGCGCGATGCTCGACGCCGTCGACTACGGACCGGAGACCGCGCAGCCGGGCGCACCCGAGGTCCCCGGTGCCTCCGCCACCGGGGCTGCCCCGCCCGCCCCGGACACCCGGCGGGCCGAGGCCGCCGGGATCGGCCGGTGAACGCCGCACCCGCCGCCGTGGCCCCCGGCCTGCGGCACGGGGTGCGGCTGGTCCACGACCCGGTCCGTGCCCGGGACGCCCTGCTCTGCCCCGAGGGCGTGCTGCTGCTCAACACGACCGCCGCCGCCGTGCTGCGCCACTGCGACGGACGGCGCGACGGCGCGGCGATCACCGCCCGGCTCGCCGAGGAGTACGAAGGCGTGGACGCCGGTCAGGTACTGGCCCTGCTGACCGACCTCGCCGGCCGCCGGCTGCTCGTCCTCGACGGCACCGGAGCACCGGCCGAACCGTACCCGGCGGCCGGCCTGCCCGGCGCCGAGTCCGCCGGCGC
>NZ_JBHJRC010000356.1:0-7902 GCF_042261735.1 Kitasatospora sp. NPDC056327
GCGGTGGACACAGTCCGCCGCCGCGCCGCCGCTGGTCACCGGCCCGCCGCCGGCCGGGGCCCGACGGCCCGTCAGGCCGTCAGCCCGCGGCCAGCTCGTCGGCGAGCGCGCGCAGCGCCAGCTCGTAGGAGCCGATCCCGAACCCGGCGATCGTGCCGGAGGCCACCGCGGAGATCACCGAGGTGTGCCGGAAGGTCTCCCGGGCGTGCGGGTTGGAGATGTGCACCTCGATCAGCGGCGCGGTCCGCTGGGAGGCGGCGTCCCGCATCGCGTACGAGTAGTGGGTGAACGCGCCCGGGTTGATCACCACCGGCACCCGGCCGTCGGCGGCCTCGTGCAGCCACTCGACCATCCGCTGCTCGGAGTTGGTCTCGTGGACCTCGACGTCGAGACCCAGCTCCCGGCCGAGCGCGGTGCAGCGCTCGACCAGCCCCGCGTACGAGGTCGAGCCGTAGACGTCGGGCTCCCGGCTGCCGAGCCGGCCGAGGTTGGGACCGTTGAGCACCATCACCCGGCTCACGAGGAGACCTCCGCGTAGGCGGCGACCAGCAGCGACGGGTCCGGGCCCTCCAGCACGGAGGTCCGGCCGAGGCCGTCCAGCACGATGAAGCGGATCAGGTCGCCGCGGGACTTCTTGTCGATCTTCATGGCGTCCAGCAGCTTGGGCCAGGCGTCGGCGCGGTAGCTCAGCGGGAGGCCCACCGAGGCGAGCACGGTGCGGTGCCGGTCGGCCGTCCCGTCGTCCAGCCGCCCGGCGAGGCGGCCGAGTTCGGCGGCGAACACCATGCCGATCGAGATCGCCGCGCCGTGCCGCCACTTGTAGCGCTCGTTGCGCTCGATGGCGTGGCCGAGGGTGTGGCCGTAGTTGAGGATCTCGCGCCGGCCGTCCTCCTTGAGGTCGCCGGAGACGACGTCGGCCTTGACCTGGATGGCCCGGCGGATCAGCTCCACGGTGTGCGGCCCGGACGGCGTCCTGGCGCCCTCCGGGTCGGCCTCGACGAGGTCGAGGATCTCCGGGTCGGCGATGAAGCCGCACTTGATCACCTCGGCGAGGCCGGAGACGTAGTCGTGCAGGGGCACGGTCTCCAGGGTCGCGAGGTCGGCCAGCACGCCCACCGGCGGGTGGAAGGCGCCGACCATGTTCTTGCCCTCGGCGATGTTGATGCCGGTCTTGCCGCCGACCGCCGCGTCGACCATGCCCAGCAGCGTGGTGGGCATCGAGATCCAGCGGACACCGCGCAGCCAGGTGGCGGCGACGAAGCCGGCGAGGTCGGTGGTGGCCCCGCCGCCGAGGCCGACGACCACGTCGGTGCGGGTGAACCCGGTCTGCCCGAGCACCGACCAGCAGTACGCGGCCACCTCGGCGCTCTTCGCCTCCTCGGCGTTGGGCACCTGGAGGGCGATCGCCTCGTAGCCCTCGCCGACCAGGTCCTCGCGGATCGCGTCGGCGGTGGCGGACAGCGCCTCCGGGTGGATGATCGCCACCCGGCGGGCCCGGGTCCCGATCAGCGGCGTCAGCTCGCCGAGCAGCTGGTGCCCGATCAGCACGTCGTACGGGTCGTGGCCGGCGTCGCCGCCGACGTGAATCCTGACGTTGTCACTCATGGGGGGTCTTCAGCTCCAGTGCTTCCAGTACGGCGTCCGCGACCTGCTCGGGGGTGCGGCCCGCGGTGTCGACGACGGCGGTGGCCACCTCCAGGTAGAGGGGGCGGCGGGCCTCCATCAGTTCGCGCCAGCGGGCCCGCGGGTTGACCGCCAGCAGCGGGCGGGGGGCGTCCAGGCCGACCCGCTTGACCGCGTCGGCGAGCGGCACCTCCAGGAACACCACCGGCAGGCCGCGCAGCAGCGTGCGGGTGTCGCCGGACATCACCGCGCCGCCGCCGAGCGCGAGCACCCCGCCGTGGGTCCCCGCGGCGCTGCGCACGGCCTCGGCCTCCAGGGCCCGGAAGTGCGGCTCGCCCTCGTCGACGAAGATGTCCGGGATCGGCTTGCCGGCCCGCTCCTCGATGTCCGCGTCGGTGTCCCGGAAACCGACGCCGAGGCGTTCGGCGACGGCCCGCCCGACGGTGGACTTGCCACTGCCGGGCGGACCGACCAGGACGACGACCGGGGTGGTCATGCCCGCACCCCGCCGCGGCCGCGGCGACAGCCGCTCATCGGACGACCAGGTGGTCGAGGTAGCTCCGCACGTTGCGCCGGGTCTCCTCGACGTGGTCGCCGCCGAACTTCTCGTTCACCGCGTCGGCCAGCACCAGGGCGACCATCGCCTCGGCGACGATCCCGGCGGCCGGCACCGCGCAGACGTCGGAGCGCTGGTGGTGGGCCTTGGCGGGCTCGCCGGTCCGCACGTCCACGGTGCGCAGCGCGCGCGGCACCGTCGCGATCGGCTTCATCGCGGCGCGCACCCGCAGCAGCTCACCGGTGGACAGGCCGCCCTCGGTGCCGCCGGAGCGGCCGGAGACGCGCCGGGCGCCGTCGGGGGTCGGCACGATCTCGTCGTGCGCCTGCGAGCCGGGGACCCGGGCGAGGTCGAAGCCGTCGCCGACCTCGACGCCCTTGATCGCCTGGATGCCCATCAGCGCGGCGGCCAGCCGGGCGTCGAGCCGGCGGTCCCAGTGGACGTGCGAGCCGAGGCCGACCGGCACGCCGTAGGCGAGCACCTCGACGACGCCGCCGAGGGTGTCGCCGTCCTTGTGGGCCTGGTCGATCTCGGCGACCATCGCCTTCGACGCGTCGGCGTCCAGGCAGCGCACCGGGTCGGCGTCCAGCTTCGCCTCGTCGGCGGGCAGCGGCAGCACCCCGGCCGGGGCCTTGGCGGCGGCCAGCTCCACGACGTGGCTGACGATCTCGATGCCGCAGGTCTCCTTGAGGTAGGAGCGGGCGACGGCGCCGAGCGCGACGCGGGCGGCGGTCTCCCGGGCACTGGCGCGCTCCAGGATCGGGCGGGCCTCGTCGATCGAGTACTTCTGCATGCCGGCCAGGTCCGCGTGGCCCGGGCGGGGGCGGGTCAGCGCCTCGTTGCGGCCGAGACCGGCCAGCACCTCGGGGTCGACCGGGTCGGCCGACATGACCTGCTCCCACTTCGGCCACTCGGTGTTGCCGACCATGACGGCCACCGGGCTGCCCATGGTGAGGCCGTGCCGGACGCCGCCGAGGAAGGTCACCTCGTCCTGCTCGAACTTCATCCGTGCGCCGCGACCGTAACCGAGCCGGCGGCGCGCCAGCGCGTCGGCCACCACCGCGGTGGTGACCGGTACACCGGCGGGCAGGCCCTCCAGCGTCGCGACGAGTGCGGGGCCGTGCGACTCCCCCGCCGTCAGCCAGCGCAACGTACCCAACGGAGCTCCTTCTTCAGCGGACGCGCGCGGCGCTGCCGCCGCCCGTCCGGGCGTGCCTTCTCCCCGAATCCTTTCATGCCGGACGGCGCCCCCGGCCGCGGAGTCCGGTCACCGGACAGCATCCGGCCGACCTTCGGACGGGAATGGCCGGTGGACGCGGTGTCGCCGCGCGCCCGGCGGCCGGGCCCGGCCGGGCTCAGCGCCCGGCGATCGCGGCCTCGCCGGCGGCCCGGATCGCCGCGAGCGGGCCGGGGGCGCGCCCGGTGAAGAACTCGTTCTGCAGCACCGCCTGGTGCACCAGCAGGTCGAGCCCGCCGAGCACGGTCGCCCCGCGCTCGGCGCAGGCGCCGGCCAGCCTGGTCGGCCACGGGTGGTACAGCACGTCGAAGAGCGCGCCCGGGGAGGCCGTGAGGTCCCCGGCGAAGCCGTCGGTCGCCCCGGCCGGGGTGGTGGCCACGGTGAGCGGGTGGGCCAGCGCCTCGGCGCCGCGCGCCCAGTCCGCGGTCCGCACGGTCACCCCGAGCCGCTCGCCGAGCTTCGCCATCTCCCGGGCCCGCCCGGGGCTGCGGACGTAGACGGTGACCTCGCGGGCGCCCATCCCGGCCAGCGCGGCCAGCGCGGAGGAGGCGGTGGCCCCGGCGCCGAGCACGGCGGCGCTGGGCACCTCGGTGATGCCGCGCTCGCGCAGCGCGTTGACCAGCCCCGGCACGTCGGTGTTGTGGCCGGACCTGCGCCCGTCGGCGGTGAACACCAGGGTGTTCACCGCGTCGACGCTCCGGGCGGTCGTGCTCACCTCGTCGAGCAGCGGGATGACCGCCCGCTTCAGCGGCATGGTGAGCGAGAAGCCCGCCCACGCGCCCCCGTCCGGCCCGGCCGCGTCCAGCCCGGCGAGGAACCCGGGCAGCCCGGCCTCGTCCACCTCGAAGCGGTCGTAGCGCCAGCCGTCCAGCCCGAGCGCCGCGAAGGCGGCCCGGTGCAGGACGGGCGAGAGCGAGTGGGCGATCGGCGAACCGAGGACGGCCGCCCGGTACGTGCTGGTCACGCTGGTGTTTCTCCCTGTGCGGCCCCGGGGCGGGCGGTCACTTGCTGGTGCAGTGGACGGCGGCCGCGTCGAACTTGGCGCCGATCGACTTGCAGTACTCCTCGGTGTTCTTCGCGTGCTCGCCGTCCGTCTCCGCGAACAGCGTCTCGCCGGACTTCATCGCGATGAAGTACAGCCACTTGCCGTCGGCCGGGTTCAGCGTCGCCTTGATCGCGTCCTCGCCGGGGTTGGAGATGGGCGTCGGCGGCAGGCCCGCGTTGTAGTACGTGTTGTACGGGTTGGACGCGTCGTTGATGTCCTTGCGGTCGAGCGTCTTGCGGCCCAGCGAGTACTGCAGCGTGGTGTCCATGCCGAGCTTGCCGTTGACCTTGCCCTTGTCGGCCAGCCGGTTCTGGATGGTCCGGGCCATCTTGGCGAAGTCCGTCGGGTTGTTGCCCTCGGCCTGCAGGATGCTCGCCTCGATGAGCACCTCGTAGCCGTTCTTGAGGCCGATCTTCGAGGCCTCGGCGTCCAGGCCCGAGTAGCGGTCCGTGGCGTTCTTGACCATCTGCCTGAGCAGGTCCTCGGGCTTCATGCCCTCGGTGATCGAGTAGCGGGTCGGCCAGAGGAAGCCCTCGATCTTGCCGTTGGCGTACGCCGGCAGGCCCAGGTTCGCGACCTGGCTGGTGGCGATGCCCGCGGTGGTGCCCTTGGGCAGCTTCAGCTTGTCGTCGATCTTGACGTAGGTCGCGGCGGCGGTCAGACCCTCCTGGACGATCAGCTTGTCGCCGCCGTTGGCCTCCACCAGGAACTGCACCGCGTCCGCGGCGGTCATCTCCGCCGGCATGCTGTAGGCGCCGTACTGGATGCTGATGCACTTGGGGTTCTTGTCGCAGGCCGCCGTGAAGGCGTCGACGCTCTTGACCACACCGGCGTTCTTCAGCGCGAGCCCCATCTGGCTGCCCACCGCGCCCGGCTTGATCTCCACCTTCACCGAGCCGGTGCCCGGGCCGGGGAAGTCCGGCGGCGGGCCGAAGTGGTCCTGGTAGAAGCCGTAGCCCCACCAGCCGGCGCCGCCCATCGCACCGAGCAGCACCAGTGCCACCACCAGGCAGGCGCCGCCGTTGCGCCGGCCCGACTTCTTACCCTTCTCCTTGCGCTTCTTCGTCGCCTCGCGGGACTGGTCCTCGTCCCCGAGGAAGCCCGCGCGGGTGCCGTCCCCGGCGTCGTCCTCGTGGTACTCGTCCTCGGTGTACTCGCCCTCGTGGCCGTCCCACTCGTCCTCGGCGTGCCGGTCGCCGGCCGGAGCGGCGCCGGCCTCCAGGGCGGCGGCCTCCGCCTCCCAGTCGATGCCGTCCGGCCCGGGGCCCGACGGCTGCTCGGCGGCCGGCTGCTTCCGCCGGCCCGGGGCGGGCTGCTGGGGCACGCCCTGCGCCGGGCCGCCCTGCACCGGACCGCCCTGGGGCACGCCCTGCTGGGGAAGCCCCTGCTGGGCTCCGGGCTGCTGCTGGGCACCCGGCTGCATCTGTTGCTGCTGCTGTTGTTGCTGCTGGGGATACCCCTGCCCGCCGCCGTACTGCTGCGAGCCGTCCTGCGGGAAGCCCTGCTGCGGATAGCCCTGCCCGCCGGCGCCCGGCTGCTGGGGATACCCCTGCTGCTCACCCCCGTACTGCTGCTGGGCGTGCTGGGGCTGGGCGTGCTGGGGCTGCTGCCACTGGCCGTCCTGCGGGAAGCCCTGCTGCGGATAGCCCTGCCCGTCGACGCCCTGCTGCTGGGGATACCCCTGCTGCGGATAGCCCTGCTGACCGCCGCCGTACTGCTGCTCCTGGTGCTGCTGGGGATGCTGCTGCCACTGCCCGTCCTGCTGGCCGGGGACCGGCTGCTGACCGCCGTACCCGGGATCGCCCGGGTGCCACGGCTCGGAGCCCTGGGGGCCGTAGCCCCGACCCACATCGGTCATTGATCCCCTTATACCGACGGAGACGACCGGAGGATCGGCCCGGTCGCCCGGGACGGCGTCCCGGCTGCTTGTCGAACCGGCGTGCTAGCGCAACACCTGGACGGAGACGTTACCGTACCGCAGTCGACCCCCCGGCCGGGCCGCCGACCACTCGGTACGGTGCCCCGGTCAGTGACCGGCGGCCCCCGAAGGAGCCGTCTGGGAAGCCCCCGCGGACGCCCCCGCGGACGCCGGCGGCGAGGCCGTACCGGACGCCGTCGCGCTCGCCGTCGCCCGGCCGGCGTTGAACTCCGCGACGTTCCGCTGCTGCACGTCGAAACTGTCGGTGAACCGGGTGTCGCCGGGCTTCACGGTGACGAAGTAGAGCCAGTCCCCCGGCGCCGGGTCCACCGCCGCCATGATCGCCTGCCGCCCCGGGTTGGAGATCGGGGTCGGCGGCAGCCCGGCGTGCTTGTAGGTGTTGTACGGGGAGTCGAGCCGGGTGTCCGTGACGCTGGTGGTGAGCGTGGAGCGCCCCAGCGCGTAGTTGATCGTGGAGTCCAGCTGGAGCGGCATGTTCCTGGCCAGCCGGTTGTAGATCACCCGCGCGACCTTGCCCATGTCCTCGACGTTGTCGGCCTCCGCCTGAACCATGCTCGCGATGGTCACCAGCCCGTACAGGGTCTGTCCGAAGTTGACCGCGACGACCTCCGCGTCGTCCCGGGCGAACTCCTTCCCGGCCCGCTCCACCATCTGCTTCAGCAGGTCGACGGCGGTGGTGTCCTCGGTGACGCTGTACGTCGCGGGGAACAGGTAGCCCTCCAGGTTCCCGGCGACGTTCTCCGGCAGGCCCAGCTCGGCGGCCTGCTCCTTCGCCGCCTGTTCGGTACTGCCCCCGGGGAGCCCGAGCTTCTTGTCGATCGCCGCGAAGATCTGGTTGCCCCGCCAGCCCTCCGGGATGGTCAGGCCGTTGGCGTTGGCCGGGTCGATCAGCACGGCGAGCGCCGCCGCCGCCGACATCCTCTGCCGCATGGTGTACGTGCCGGGCTGGATCCGCCCGGCCGCCGCCGCGCTCCCCCTGGCGGCCCGGGTGAACGCGAGCGAACTGGCCACCACCCCGTTGCGCACCAGCGCGGAGGCGATCTGGCTGAGGCCGGCGCCCTCCGGCACCGACACCTGGACCGACCCGGTGCCGCCGCCCGCGTAGTCGGCCGCGACCGGCGGCTTGCGCTGGCCCTGCACCCAGCCGTACCCGGCCAGCCCGATCCCGCCGAAGACGGCGATCAGCGACAGGGCGGTCAGCAGACAGGCGAGCCCGGTGCGCCGGCGGCGCGGGTCCGGCGCGTCGGGGCGCGGGGAGGGCGCGCCCGGCGGGCGGCCCTCCGGTTCGCTCACCGGCGCACCGAGGTGTCCGGGGCTCAGTCCGGGTGTGAGGTCCAGGTCGGTCACGGCGTCCCCTCGGCGGTCCGCGCGGCAGGGCGGCGCGGCGGCAACGGCGGAGGGGCCCCGGGGGGGGCGGGCGCCCCGGCCCCCCCCGGCAGTAAAAAAAAAAAAAACCCCCCAAAAAAAAAAAAAAAAAAGAAGAGAGGGAGGTAGTTTTTATA
>NZ_JBHJRC010000357.1:0-7899 GCF_042261735.1 Kitasatospora sp. NPDC056327
GGGGGCCGGGCCGTTCCGTCGTTCCGACGGCCGGTCCGCGGACCGGCCGTCGGCGGACCGTCAGTGGAAGAAGTGACGGGTGCCGGTGAGGTACATGGTCACCCCGGCCTCGGCGGCGGCGGCGATCACCTCTTCGTCGCGGATCGAGCCGCCCGGCTGGACGATCGCCCGGACGCCGGCGGCGATCAGGATCGCCGGGCCGTCCGCGAAGGGGAAGAAGGCGTCGGAGGCCGCGTAGGCGCCCTTGGCCCGCTCGCCGGCCCGCTCGACCGCGAGCTTGCAGGAGTCGACCCGGTTGACCTGGCCCATGCCGACGCCCACCGAGGCGCCGTCCTTGGCCAGCAGGATCGCGTTGGACTTGACGGCCCGGCAGGCCCGCCAGGCGAAGGCCAGCTCGGCCAGCTCGGCCCCGGACAGCGCCTCACCGGTGGCCAGCGTCCAGGTCGCCGGGTCGTCGCCCTCGGCGTGCACCCGGTCGGCGTCCTGGAGCAGCACGCCGCCGGAGACCGGGCGCACCTCCTGGCGGTTGGCCGGGGCCCCGGGGGCGAGCAGCACCCGCAGGTTCTTCTTGCGGGCCAGCACCTCGACCGCGCCGTCCTCGTAACCGGGGGCCACCACGACCTCGGTGAAGATCGGGGCGATCTGCTCGGCCAGCGCCACGGTGACCGGGCGGTTGACCGCGATCACGCCGCCGTACGCGGAGACCGGGTCGCACTCGTGCGCCTTGCGGTGCGCCTCGGCGACGTCGGCGCCGGTCCCGATGCCGCAGGGGTTGGCGTGCTTGATGATCGCGACGGCCGGCTCGGCGTGGTCGTAGGCGGCGCGGCGGGCGGCGTCGGTGTCGACGTAGTTGTTGTACGACATCTCCTTGCCGTGGAGCTGCCGCGCGCCGGCCAGACCGCCGCTGCCGTCGGTGTACAGCGCGGCGCCCTGGTGCGGGTTCTCCCCGTAGCGCAGCACGTTCTGGCGCTCGTAGGCGGAGCCGAGGAAGGCCGGGAAGGCGTCCTCGGTCTCCGTGTAGCCGGACTCCCCGAACCAGTTGGCCACCGCGACGTCGTAGGCGGCGGTGTGCGCGAAGGCCTGGGCGGCCAGCCGCTTGCGGGTCAGCAGGTCGAAGCCGCCCTGCCCGACGGCCGCGAGCACGTCCTGGTAGCGGGCCGGGTCGACCACGACGGCCACCGAGGGGTGGTTCTTGGCCGCGGCGCGGACCATGCTCGGGCCGCCGATGTCGATCTGCTCGACGCACTCGTCCGGGGTCGCGCCGGAGGCGACGGTGGCCTTGAACGGGTAGAGGTTCACCACGACCAGGTCGAAGGGCTCGACGCCCAGCTCGGCCAGCTGCGCGCGGTGCGACTCCAGCCGCAGGTCGGCGAGCACGCCGGCGTGCACCCGCGGGTGCAGCGTCTTGACGCGCCCGTCCAGGCACTCCGGGAAGCCGGTCAGCTCGGAGACCTCGGTCACCGGGACGCCGGCGGCGGCGATCCGGCCGGCGGTGGAGCCGGTGGAGACGATGGCGACCCCGGCGGCGTGCAGGCCCTGGGCCAGCTCCTCCAGGCCGGTCTTGTCGTACACGCTGATCAGCGCGCGGCGGATCGGCCGGACGTTCTCGGAGACGGGAGTGGTGGTGGGGGCGGCGCTCATGCCGGGATCCATACCTTTCGGTCCTCGATGCGGTGACCTTCGCGGGCCAGCCGGCCCACGACGTCGACGAGCAGCTTGCGCTCGACAGTCTTGATGCGCTCGTGCAGCGCCTCGCCGCCATCGGCGTGATCGGCGTCGAGGACCTCCACGACGCCCTGCGCGATGATCGGCCCGGTGTCGACGCCGGCGTCGACCAGGTGGACGGTGCAGCCGGTGACCCTCACCCCGTACGCGAGCGCGTCGGTGACGCCGTGGGCGCCGGGGAAGGAGGGCAGCAGCGCGGGGTGGGTGTTGACGATCCGTCCGGCGAAGGCCGCGACGAACGCGGGGCCGAGGATCTTCATGAAGCCGGCCGTGACGACCAGGTCCGGCTCGTGGGCGGCGACGGAGGCGGTCAGCGCGCGGTCCCAGTCCGCCCGGTCGGCGTGGTCCTTCACCCGGTGCACGAACACCGGCAGACCGGCGCGCCCGGCGCGCTCCAGGCCGGCGATGCCGTCGCGGTCCGCTCCGACCGCGAGGATCTCCGCGCCGTACGCGGGGTCGGCGACCGCGTCGATCAGCGCCTGGAGGTTGGTGCCGGAGCCGGAGACCAGCACCACCAGACGGGCCGGTCCGGGCGTGCGGGGCGGGAACTGCTGAGCGGGGGCGGCGGCCACTGCGCGATTCTCCGTAGGTCGGGCGCCGCGCGCTGGTACGTCCACCGGTGGTGGGGCCACTACGAACGGCAGGTCGAGCGAGGGGGAACTCCTGGAGAACCCGCCGCGACGCGGGCGCCCGGGGAACCCGTGGGAGCTGCTGACCGTCACCACGATAACGGCTGGTCGGACGGCCTCCGAAACACCGCCGGGGGCTACGCGCGTAGCTGAGACGGGGATCTCGCCGGGCCGTCCGCGGGCCGTCCACCGCCCCCGGAGGTCCGGCGCGCGGGCGCACGCCCGGCGATCCGGGACGCGCCCGGAGCCCCCGCCGGGGCCTGCGGGAACATAGGGTGGCGCGGGCACCCGCCCCACCGACCGAGAAGGAATGGCCGAACCATGAGCAGCGGTGACGACACCGGCGAGCGCAACCCCTTCGCGCCGCCGCCGGCGGATGCCCCCGACCAGCCGTGGCGACCGCGTGCTCCCCGGACCGACGACGGGTCCGACCGCCCCGAGGGGCAGGACGGCGACCAGGACGAGCGTCCGCCCGTCCCGCCGCCGCACCCGTGGAGCCCCGGTTACCAGGGCGGCGGCTGGAACCCCCGCCCGCCGGCGCCGCAGCCGCCCCGGCTCGACCCCAACGACCCCGCCCAGCGCAAGGCCCGCAACGCCGCGCTGGCCGGCATGGGGGCGCTGGTCTGCGCGTTCGCCGCGCTGCACTACGTCGCCCTGTTCGTCGGCGCGCTGGCCATCGTCTGGGGCGTCTCCGCGATGCGCTCCCCCCGGCCGGCCGCCACCGGCGACACCGCGGGCGCACCGGCCCCCGCCGGACCGGCCCCGACCGCCTCCAACCCGCTGACCCCGGCCGCCCTGGCCGGCATCCTCACCGGCGCCATGACGGTGGTCTTCGTCTCCGCCGTCCTCGGCCTCGCCCTGTACTACAACGACTACGTCACCTGCGTGCGGGACTCCCTCACCTCCAGTGCCACCGACGGCTGCGACCGGCTCGCCCCGCAGTGGTACGTGGACATCACCAAGCAGAGCGAGTAGCCCCGGCCGCCGGCCCGGGCGGGCGGGTCCGGTCAGCCGGCCGCGCCGGCACCGCCCCGCGGGCCGCCCGGGGTGCCGGAAAGTCGGGCGACCACCGCGTGAGCGCGGGCGCGCAGCAGGAGCGCACCCCGGCGCGCGGTCACGGCGAGCGCCCCGGACCCGGGCGTCGTCCCGCCGCCTGCCGCCCGCAGCAGCCGGAAGCGGGTCAGCAGCGCGGCCGGGGCCGCCACCGCCGTCACCCAGCCCGCCGCCGCCAGGCCGGTCCACCACGGCACCGGCCCCAGCCCGGCCATCCGGCCCCCGGCCAGCGCCCCGCCGGAGAGCCAGCCGAGCGCCGCCGCCGCACCGCCGACCAGGAGCGCGGCCGCCAGCACCGCCGCCAGGGTGGCCCCCGGTGTCCACCCGCCGCCGGGCCGGACCGCACCCGCGGACCGCACCCCGCCGACCGCCGCCGCCCGGCCGAGCAGCAGCCCCGGCGCCACGCCCGCCAGCGCGGGCAGCACGCACACCACCAGCCGCCACCCGCCCGCGCCCGGCTCCGGGAACAGCGCGAACAGCGGGAACTCCGGTACCGGCCCCAGCACCGTGCGCACCGGCGACACCAGCGTCCCCGCGCCCACCGCGAAACCCGGCCCCAGCGCGTACGCCGCGCCCCACAGCACCGTGTTCGGCAGCAGCACCAGGCTCAGCAGCAGCACCCCCGCCACCGCCGCCGGGCCGCCTGCGAAGAGCCCCGGCGAACCGCTCCCCGAGGCCGCGGCCGACACCGCCGCCCCCGCCACCACCAGGCCGCCGACCGCCAGCAGTCCCGCCCCCGCCGCCAGCGCTGCCGTCCGGACCGCCACCTCGCCGCCCGCCGGCCGGAGCGCCTCCGGCAGCCCGGCCAGGGCCCGCGCCAGGACTCCCCCGACGCCCGGCGGGGCCATCGGGGCCGGCGCGCCCCGGCGGGCACCGGCCGCCACCGCCGCGCCGGCCACCAGGGCGACCACCACGAGGTCCGGCAGCACCCGGGCCCGGAACTCCCCCGCCCCGGCGCACTGCGCCACCACCGCGCACCCCACCGCGCAGTACCCCGCCCAGACCGCCGCCGCGCCGCTGCCCCCCGGCCGCCCGGCACGCCTCGCCGCCACCCGGCCGGCCGCCCGGGACAGCTGGCCCACCGCCAGCAGGCCCAGCAGCAGCGGCGTGACCGTCAACGGCGCCTCGGCCGCCCCGCGCAGCACCGGCGCACCGTGCGCCAGCAGCCACAACGCCGCCGCCAGCCGCACCGCACCGGCCGCGCCGTCGTCCGCGTACGGCGTCACCACCCAGAGCCCGAGCACCGGCACACCGACCGCGCAGAGCCCCAGCAGCGCCGTCCGGACACCGGTGAGCAGGGCGGACAGGACGGGCCTTGAACCCAGTTCGCCCGGTGTTTCCAGCATCGGACGGCCCGTCAGCTGTGTCATGGGCTTCATCGTGCCAAGGCGACTCGCCATGCTCGGTGAAGAGGCAAACCGCCGGGGTGTCCCAGATTATTGGCTTATGCGCATTTTCAGACCATGCCCGCCCGCTGCCGCGACCGCCCCGGCCAGGAGCGTCTGATGACCAAGCCCCCGACCACCGAACGCCACGGCAACCAGCCGGCGTCCGCCCCCGCGTCCGGGCCCGGGCCCGCGGCGCAGAGCCGCAGTGGGAGGGGGCGCCCCGGAAAGGGCCGGGCCGGACACGGCCGGGCCGCCGCCGGGGCGGGCGACACGCCCCCCGAGGAGGCGACCGCGGCGCTGCTGCGCCGTCTGACGGCACGTGAGGCGCAGGCCTTCGCCCACCTCGCGGCCGGCCGGGACCTCACCGAGACCGCCGCCGCCCTCGGCGTCGCCCCCACCACCGCCCGCAGCTACCAGCACCGGGCCCTGCGCAAACTCGGCGCCCGCACCCAGGCCGAGATCACCGCCCTCGCCGCCCTGCTGCCCGCCCCGGAGGCGACGGGGGCGGGGGGCCCGGGAGCGGGGGACGACGGCGGCGCGTCCGGCGCCGGGGCGGCGGGACGGTCGGGGGCGGCGGGACGGCAGGCCGCCACGGGCACGGGGGGCGGGGGCGGCGGCGGGCTTCCCCGCGACGCGCGCGACGGCCGACCGGCGACGGAGGCGGCCGACGCCCCGGGCGGCGCGCCCGCGCGCGCTGCGGGCACGGACGTCGGGCAGCCGCACGACCGCGGCCCGGCAGCCGGCGGCGACTCGTCACCACCCGCCGCCACAGGCGCGAACGGCGAGCACGCGGAGGAGGCCCCCACCGCCGACAGGGCCGGCGCAGGCGCGGACGGCGAACCGGCAGCTGGCGGCAACCGGTCCTCCGCCGGCGCCGCGGCGGCCGCCGCGTCACCACCCGCGAGCGCAGGCACGGACGGCGGACGCGCGGACGACGCCTCGACCGGCCCGAGCACCGGTACCGCCGCGAACCGCGGGCGGCCGGACGGCGGCGGCCCGGCAGCCGGTGCCGTCCGGCCCCCGGCCGGCACCGCGCCGGCCGGTCCGTCACGACGCTCCGCCCCGAGCGCGGACGGCGGGCACACGGACGAGGCCGTCGCCGCTCCGCCGCCGGCCGGCACGTCCGGCCCGGCGGTGCACACCGCCGGCGCCCGGGCCGGCGGCAACCGGCCGCAGGGCGTGCGGGCGGGCCGGGTCACCGGGGCGGATCCCGGCTCAGGTCACCCTGCGGGCACGGACCGGCCGACCCCGGCCGGCGACACCGGCCGCCCGCAGGGCGTGCGGGCGGGCCGGGTCACCGGGGCGGATCCCGGCCCAGGTCACCCTGCGGGCACGGACCGGCCGACCCCGGCCAGCGACACCGACCGAGCGGCGCGCGAACGGCCGGCGGACGGGCGGCCTGCCGGAATCTCCCCCGCGGAAGCGGAACGCGCGGCCGGCCGCGCCGCCGGTCCCCGGCCGGCCGGCCCCGTCCCCGAACCCACGGCCGCACGCGCCGACGGGCGGGCGAGCGGGGCCGCCTCCGGGGAACCCCCGGGTCAGGCCGCTCGGACCCGGTCGACGCCCGGCGCCGAGGAGCCGGTGGCCGACCGGGAGGCGCAATCGGCCGGAGCCGCCGAAGCGGCCGCCCACCGGCCGGCGGCGAACGGGCGCGCGGCGAGGCGCCGGGACCGGCGGACCAAGGACAAGCGGGCGACGGCCGGGCAGGCCGGGGCCGCCGGCGCGAGGCCGGGGGCCCCCGGCACGGTCGGCGGCGTCCGTCCGGCACCCGCGCCGACCGCACCGGCCCCCGCCGGAACCACCGGTGCCGGTGCCGGTGCCGGCACCGAACGGGAACCGACCCGGCCGCGCCACGACGACGGCCGGCCGACGAACACCGCCGCCCCCACCGGGCCCGGGGCCTCCGGCGGCGGACAGGAACCGACCCGACGGCCCCGCACCACCGAGCACACCGCACCCACCACCGGACAGCCGCCCGCCCCGCAGCCCCCCACCGACGCGGAGGCCGGGTTCGACGCGCTGTACGAGGCCGCGCACACCCGCCTGGTGCAACAGGTGTTCCTGCTCACCGCCTGCAAGCACCGCTCCGTGCACTGCGTCGGGCGGGCGTTCGGGGAGGCCCGCCGCCGGTGGGTCCCGGTGGCCGCCGGGGGCGATCCGGAGGGGTGGGTGCGGGCGCGTGCGTTCGAGCTGGCGTTGTCGCCGTGGCACCGGGGCGGGCCGCGGCGGTCCCACGTGTGGCGGCTGCCGCACCGCCGGATCAGGGTGCGTCCGGCCGACGAGGCCCAGGCGGTGCTGCCCGACCACGACCGCCTCACCGACCGGGACCGCGCCCTGCTCAAGGCGCTCCGCCGGCTGCCCCGGCCGCGGCGCCGGGCGCTGGTGCTGCACGACGGCCTGGGGCTGCCGGCCGCCGCGGTGGCGGTGGAGGTGGAGTCGACGCTCGCGGCCGCCGAGGGCCGGGTGTGGGCGGCCCGGGCGGCCCTGGCGCACTGGGTGCCGGAGCTGGTCGGGCCGGACCCGGCGGAGGACGGGTTCGCCGACCGGCTGTCCGTGCTGCTGCACCGGGCGGCGGTGCGCGGGGTGCCGGAGCCGCACCGGGCACCGGTGCCGGTGCTGCGGGCCCGGCACGGGCTGGTGAACGCGGGCCGGACGGGGGCGGCGGCGCTGCTGACGGTCGCGGTCGGCGGCGCGGTGGCGGCGACGCTGGCGGGCGGGGGGCCGGGTGAACTGTTCCGGCCGCCCGGTCCGCCACCGCCCTCGCTCTGCGCGGCGTTCCCGACCCTCGCCACCGAGCCGGAGGCGCTGCTGCCGCTGCTGCCGGCCGGGACGCCGGCCGGCATCCTCAGCCTCTGGTGCTCCCCGACGCCGGGGCTGGAGCCGGTGGTGATGGATCCGCCGCCGCCCCGGCCCGACGACCCGTACCGGCCGCCGACGGGCGGGCGGGTCACCGAGGCGCTGCCCCCGCCGGGCGCGGCGGCCGGGTCGCCGCACGGCTGCGCCCCGTGGTCCCTGCGGCCCTGCGCGGCCGCGGGCTGAGCCCCCTCGCGGGCCCGCGCCCGGCGGGAGGCCGTCGGGGAGAACCCCGCGCCCCCGCCCGGAGG
>NZ_JBHJRC010000358.1:0-7867 GCF_042261735.1 Kitasatospora sp. NPDC056327
GGGCCCCGACCGGTCGGTCGGGGCCCACAGGCGCTTCGGCGGGGCGGCAGGTCAGACGATGCCGCCGTAGTAGCTGCCGATCGTGCGGTGGTAGTCCGGATCGGCGGTGTGCCGGTCCTTGTCGTACTCAGGCGAGTTCTTGATCTCGTCCTTCGTCCGGTTCACCCACACCGTCTTCTCTTCGACGTCCACCCGCCGGATCGTTCCGGCGGGGAGCAGGACCTCCCGGCCGAAGATCCACGGTCCGGTGTCGACCACGATGTGCGCGGAGTCGACGTCCTGGGTGTGCCGGTCGATCTTCCCGATCTGGCCGTCCGCGGCCTCGACGCGGTAGCCCGTCAGGTCCGTGCCCGGGGTGTAGCCCTCGGTGTGGCTGTAGTCCCAAAGTCCGCTGGTCATCAAAGCCTCCTCGTTCGAAGGTCGCCTTCACGATCTCGGCTGTCGACTGCCCCGATCGGGCCGGAGCATTCCTCCCACACCGGTGGATTTCGGCAGAAGATGTGACAGCGGCCGTCCTCCCGGCCCGGCGGACGGAGCCGACCGCCTCACCGGGCGGTCCGCCCGCTCCCGGGCCGCCCTCCGCTCCCCGCCGGGGCCGGGCGGCCGAGGACGCCGGCGCTGACGGCGCCGTGCCAGGCGTCGAGCGTGCGGGCCTGCGCCCGGGCGCGGCCGGCCAGGCGGTCGAGGTGGTCCTTGTCCAGGCGCGGGTCGTCGTCCGCGACGGCGAGCAGGGCGTCCCACAGCGCACGCTTGCCCGTGACACCGGCCCGCATCGCTTCGAGCTCGACCAGGTCGCTGAGCGGGGACCGGCGCAGCAGGGTGCCGTTCGGCTTGAGGCGGCCGATCCGCTCACCGGCCAGGCCGAGCCAGGTGCGGTAGCGGTGCACGGGTACGTCCAGGCGCCGCATGATGCGGACCAGGTCGTCGCGGTCCTGTTCGATGTCCGCGGCGAGGCGGCGCAGGCCGGCGGCCCGGTGACCGCCGTCGTGGGTGTCGTCGTGCGCGCCGTTGTGAGCGCCGGCCATCCGGCGCGCGAGCGCGGCGCCGCCGAACGCGCCGGTCAGGTGGTCGTTGAGGTAGACGTCCAGCGGTCGGGCCGGCCGGTGCGGGGTCATCACGCCCTCCAGGTGTTCCGGGAGTCGCGGCGGCCGCGGGGGTGGTACGGCCACCGGTGCCGGGGGCCGACGCGGGCGGCCCCCGGTGCTGCGGCTGCCCGTCCGCAACCGGTTTCACACGGCGCGGAGCGGTGGGGCCTCCGGTCAGGGGGCGGGGCGGCGGTGGCTGGTGTCGCAGAACGGGTAGTGCCGGCTGCGGCGGCAGGTGCACAGGGCGACGACCGGGCGCTCGCAGCGGAGGCTGCGGCCGTCGGGGAGGACGATCTCCACCGGGCCCTCCACCAGGACGGGGCCGCTGCCGGTCAGCCGCAGGCGGGGCACGGGCCGGTCATCGCGGGCGGGCACCGCGCACCACCACCAGGGTCTCCTCGCGTTCGCCTGGCTCGATCAGCCCGCGCTGTTCGAGCCAGGCCGCCCGCCGGGTGAGGACGGGCCCGAACGGCTGCGTGCGGACGGCGACCGTGCCGGTCCGCAGGCCGGCCCGGCGGAGCGCGGCCGTGGTGGCGGCCGGGTCGGCCAGGCAGGACTGGACGATCAGCAGGACGCCGCCCGGGGCGAGCAGGTGCGGGGCCTGGCGGCAGACCCGGTCCAGCAGCAGCCGCCCGTCGGGGCCCGCGTCCCAGGCGCGGGCGATCCCGTGCCGGGGTGCGCCGGTGCGTGCGGCGGGCACGTAGGGCGGGTTGGAGACGACGAACTCGAACCGCGAGCCGGCCACCGGGGCGGTCAGGTCGCCGCGCCGCAGCCGCAGGGGCAGGCGGTGGGCGCGGGCGTTCACCCAGGCGGTGGCCAGCGCGAGCCGGGAGAGGTCGACGGCGGTCACCCGGGTGCCGAGGCCGGCGGCCGCCAGGGCGACGGCGCCACTGCCGGTGCCCAGGTCCAGCAGCCGGGCGCCGGGGGCGGGGCGCTCGCGGCGCAGCGCCTCGATGAGCAGGTCGGTGTCGCCCTGGGCGGGGTACACACCGGGGGGTCTCAGTAGGAGCATGTCGTGGCGTGTGCCCGGATTGTTCCGGTTCATCCGTCATTCCGCCGGGTCGCGGGTCCGTCGTCCAGCGCGGTGAGCAGCGAACTGCGCCCCGCCCGCCAGGAGCTCAGCAGGTGCTCGCCCAGCCGGTCCTCCACGACGCCGGTGGCGGTGATGCCGAAGGCGATGTCGGGGGCCAGTTCCGGCTCGTCCTCGACGAGGGGGGTGATGACCTCGCGGCGTACGAGCTGTTCGTGGACGGCGTCGGCGAGGACGTGCTCGCGGTAGAAGAGGGTGCCCGCCGGCGTGGCGCCGAGGCGTTCCAGTGCCTGCGCGAGCCGGGCGGCGCCTGGCGGAGAGGTGATCTCCACGGTCGCGAACTGGCCGACGAGGGCTCCGCGCAGCGAGCGGTGCAGGCCGAAGAGGGACATCAGGTTGACGACGGCCAGGGCGGGCGCCGGGACGGCTTCGAGGTAGTGGCCGTAGCGCGGGTCGAGGCCGAGGTCGGCCATCATTTCGCCGAACAGGACCGCGTGGGCGCGCTCGGGGTGCCCGCCGCCGTACTCGTCGTACTGCACCGTGACCAGGGCCCCCTTGGCGGGGTGGGGCAGCCGCGGCACCACCCACATCTGCGGGTCGGCCTCCTTCAGGTGGTAGAGGGAGCGGTGCACCAGGTACTCGCGGGCCTGCCAGCGCTCACCGTGGTCGAGGAGGTGGTGCGAGGGTCCGGTGCCGCCGGAGTCGTCGGCCAGCAGGCCGGACAGGGCCCGCTTCAGCGGCGGCGGAGCGCCGGCCTCGCGCCGCACCGCGGCGAGGAAGGCGTGTTCGAGCCCGGCGCGCAGGGCGAGCAGCGAGGGGTGCCACTCCCAGTCGGGGTCGACGCCGGCGAAGCCCTGGTAGTGCAGTTCGTAGCAGGCGTAGAGGGCCAGCTGCAGGTCCTCGCCCCAGGGGTCGCCGAGCGGCGGGCGGAGGACCTCCACGGACGGTCCGGCCGGGGCCGCGAGGGCGGCGAACAGCGCCGCCCCGACCGGGCCGCGCGGGCGCGGCAGCGGCGGTGCCGTGCGCACGAAGGTGCCGGCGGCGGTACCGGTCGGCGGGGTCACGGTCGCCCTCCCTGCGGGGCCGGGTGGAGCTCCAGCGTGCAGCACTTCGGGCCGCCGCCGGCCTTCAGGAGCTCCGTCAGGCGCAGCGGTACGGGACGGAAGCCGTCCGCGTGCAGACGGGCCGCCAGACCGTGGGCGGCTTCGGGCAGGAGCACGTGGCGGCCGTCGCTGACGGCGTTGAGGCCCAGTGCGGCCGCGTCCTGCGCGGTGGCGAGGATCGCGCGGGGGTAGAGGGCGCGCAGGGTGCGGTTGCTCTCCCGGCTGAAGGCCCCGGGGTAGTACATGATCTGGTCCTCGCTCAGGACGGCGAGGGCGGTGTCCAGGTGGTAGTAACGGGGGTCGGTCAGCCGCAGGCCGACCACCGGTCTGCCGAGCACCCGCTGCGCCTCGCGGTGGGCGGCCGGGCTGGTCCGCGGCCCGGCGCCGGCGAGGATCCGGTCGCCGACGGGCAGGAAGTCGCCCTGTCCCTCGCTGGGCCGCGCGGCGACGGCGGGCCGGTATCCGGCGGTGCGGAACCAGGCCCGGTGGGCCAGTGACTCCGGGGCCCGTTCGGGGTGGCGGAACCGGGCCACCAGGACGCGTCCGTCCACCACGGCGGCGCCGTTCGCGGTGAACACCATGTCGGGCAGCCGGGGGCGCGGGGCGATGGTCTCCACCCGGTGGCCGAGGTCGCGCAGCGCCCGGTACAGGCTCTCCCACTGCCGCAGGGCCGCGGCGGCGTCCACCGGACGGGCGGGGTCCATCCACGGGTTGATGCTGTACTCCACGGCGAAGTGGACCGGCGGGCAGAGCAGGTAGCGCCGCCTGCGGGCGGTGCGGATCGGGACGAGGGCGGTCGTGGTCATCAGCTGCTCCCGGGGCGTGTGCGGGGGGGACGGCCGCCGGTGGGCGGGTGCGCGGGCCGTCCGGCGGGTCAGTGGGCGCCGCCCGGCGGGGGCTGCGCGAACCGGTGGCCGGCCCGGTCACCGAGGGCGGTGACCCAGGACGGCAGGGGCGACCGGCGGGCCGCGTCGGCGCCCCGGACGCCGTGGCGCGGCGCCGCGCCGGCGGCGGGAAGCGCGCGGGCGGCGAGGGCGAGCAGGCGGGCGGTCGTGGCGGGTGCCAGTCCCTGGGCCCGGACGCCGATCTTGGCGGCGGGGGTGAGGACCAGCTCGGGGCGGCGCCGTTCGGCGGCCCGGACGATCGCGCGGGCGGCCCGTTCGGCGTCCATCGAGAGCAGCGGCGCCGAGGCCGCGGCGGCGAACCACCCGTACTCGGCGCCGGGGCGGCCGTGGAAGCGGGCCGCGGTGTGCGATCCGGTGCGCATCAGGCCCGGCAGGACGGTGGTGACGGAGACGCCCGCGCCCGCGAGTTCCGCGCGCAGCCCCTGGGAGAAGCCGGCGGCGGCGAACTTGGCGGCCACGTAGGGCAGCAGGTGCGGGGCGGGGATCCGGCCGCCGACCGAGGAGACCGTCACCACCGTGCCCTCGCCGCCGGCCCGCAGGTCGGGGAGCGCGGCGAGCGTGAGGCGCAGCGGCGCGAAGTACATGGTCTCCATGGCCCGGCGGAAGTCCTCCTCCCGGAGGGCCTCCAGCGGGCCGACCTGGATGATCCCGGCGTTGTTGACGAGGAGGTCGAGCGGGCCGAACCGGTCGTGGACCGCGTCGAGCAGCCCGGCCGGTGCGTCGGGGTCGGTGATGTCGCGGGCGAGTGACGCCACGTCGGCCCCCTCGGCCCGCAGCCGGTGCTCGGCACGCCGGAGGGCGGTCGCGTCGCGGGCGCAGAGCATCACCCGGGCACCGTGGCGGGCCAGTTCCCGCGCGACGAGCAGGCCGAGCCCGCGGGAGGAGCCGGTGACCAGGGCGGTGCGGCCGGCGAAGCGGTGTCGTGCTGCGGTCATGGTGGTCTCCGGGGCTCGGGTCTCAGGGCTTGAAGAGGACCTTCACGGCACCGTCCTGCTTCTTCTGGAACATCTCGTACGCGGCCGGGGCCTCGGTGAGCGGGACGTGGTGGGTGGCGAAGGTGTCGACGCCCAGCGGGTCGTCGTCGGTGAGCAGCGGGAGGATCTCGCCGGCCCAGCGGTGGACGTTGGCCTGGCCCATCCGCAGCTGGATCTGCTTGTCGAACATGGTGAGCAGGGGCAGCGGGTCGGTCTGCCCGCCGTAGACGCCCGAGAGCGAGATGGTGCCGCCGCGCCGCACGATGTCGATGGCGAGGTGCAGGGCGTGGAGGCGGTCGACGCCGACGTGCTCCATCAGCCGGGCCGCGAGGGCGCTGGGCAGCAGTCCGGTCGCCCTGGCGGCGAGGCCGGCCGCCGGCGAGCCGTGGGCCTCCATGCCGACCGCGTCGACGACCGCGTCCGGGCCGCGCCCCCCGGTGAGGTCCCTGATCACGTCGGGGAGGTCCTTGCCGTGCTCGCCGAGGTCCAGGACGTGCACGCCGCGGCCGGCGGCGCGTTCGAGGCGTTCGGGCACGAGGTCGACGCCGATGACCCGTCCGGCGCCGCGGTGCAGGGCGATCCGGCAGCTCATGTCGCCGATCGGTCCCAGCCCGAGGACGACGAGGCTGCCGCCCTCGGGCACGGCGGCGTACTCGACGGCCTGCCAGGCGGTGGGCAGGACGTCGGAGAGAAACACGTAGCGGTCGTCCTCCGGGCCGTGCGGCACCTTGATCGGCAGGTTGTTGCCGAAGGGGACGCGCAGCAGCTCGGCCTGGCCGCCCGGGACCTGGCCGTAGAGCTTGGTGTAGCCGAACAGGGCCGCCCCGCTGCCGTACTCCCGCACCTGGGTGGTCTCGCACTGCGAGTGCAGGCCCCGGCCGCAGGTGTGGCAGGTGCCGCAGGAGACGTTGAACGGGATCACCACGCGGTCGCCGGTGCGCACGGCGGTCACGCCGGGCCCGGTGTCCTCCACGATGCCCATGGGTTCGTGTCCGAGGATGTCCCCCGGGTCGAGGAAGGGGCCGAGCACCTCGTAGAGGTGGAGGTCGGATCCGCAGAGTCCGCTGCTGGTGACCCTGACGACCACGTCGTCCGGGTCCCGGACCACCGGATCGGGAACGGTCTCCACGCGTACGTCGCGTCTGTCGTGCCAGGTCAGGGCCTTCATCGTCACTCCTCGTGGGGTGTGTCGCTTCTGGCGTCCCCTGGCGTCTGACCCCGTTGGCGTCCGCGAAACGGCTGTACCGGCGGAGATCCGCCTCGCACGCCTCGGGCGGCGCTACAGGCGTTCCTCGATCCCGACGGCCTCCCGGAGGTCCTCGTGGGCCTGCCCCGGCTCGCCCTCCTGCTGTTCGAGCAGGGCGCGGGCGATCGCGTCGAGCTTGTGCTGGACGGCGTGCTCGGCGCGCCGTTCGGCGTTCTTCAGCATCGCCAGCAGCAGCAGGGTCACGGCCGTCATGACGTCGCCGGCGAGGATCTGCCATTCGGTGGCGAGTCCGGCCGCGTGCACGGCCACGAACAGGGCGACCAGGACGACGCAGAACGCGGCGAACGCCGGTGAGCTGGTGAAGTTCGAGGCGAGTTCCGCGAACTGCTCGAAGCGGCCGCGCCGCCCGTCCTCGTGCTTGCGTGCGGGATGGCGCAGGGTCATGGCGTCGGTTCCTTCCGGTGCGGCACACCTCCGGTCCGCGGTGCCGGGACGGGCGCTGACGCGGTGGCGGCCGGCGGCGGGTGGCCCTCGGCTCCGGGCCGCAGGGCGGCGGCGGGGAGCACGACGGGCCCCTTTCCGGGCCGCACCGTCCCGGGTGCTCCGTACGGCCGGTCAGCGGCCGAGGGCGTCGGCGAGCTGCTTCTTGTTCATCGTCGAGCGGCCGTGGATGTTGCGCTGCCTGGCCTCGTTGTACAGCTGGTCGTAGGTGGGTCCCTGGGAGCCGGAGTGCGAGCGCCGCCCGCCGCGCCGGGAGGACGGGGTGTCGTGGGTGGAGCTGCGGCTCGCCGTCCGCGACTCGCCGTGCCGGGCCCGTTCCTTGTTCACGGTGCGGGCGGCGATCTCCTCGGCGCGCTTGCGGGACTCCCCTCGCTCCAGGGCGCTGTCCTTGATGTGCTCGTACTGTCGTTCCCGCTTCTTGCTCGAACCGGCGGGCATGGCTCCTCCTTCGGACGCTCCGGTACTGCCGCGCGCCTACCCGGCGGAGTTCCGCCCACGCCTCGGGCGTGGCCGCCGGGCCGGCGGCCCCGTCAGGGCATCGGGACGGCCTCCAGGCACGGATGCACCGTGCCGTACTCCTGCGGGAGTTCGAGGACGTGGGCGACCCCGCCGCCGACCTCGAAGCGGAAGCGGCCGGTGGCGTCCTCGAAGACGGGTTCGCTCGCCGGGCCGATGCGGTCGGTGCGGTGCACGATCACCGTCCGCACCCGGGCGTGGCCACCGGGAGCGCCGGGCAGGGCGACGGCGTAGCGCTGCACGGGCTTCACGACGCACCCCCGGACCGGCTGCCCGGGTCGGCGGCCGGCCCGGCGGGGCCGGGAACGGGGCAGCCCGGCACGGTGCTGGTCCGGGGAGCCGGCGCCGGGGTGAGCCGGCGGGCGGTGTCGCGGCGGTGCCGGTAGTGGGCGCCGACCACGGGGACGGCGGCGGAAGCGGTGGGGGCTCGGGTGGTCATGACTGCCAGGTTTCGTCGGGGCGGGACGGGCCCGCCGGTGGTGCTGCCGGCCGGACGGCGGGTTCTCCGCCGGGGCCCCCGGGCCGGCGGATCCGTCGGCCCGGGGG
>NZ_JBHJRC010000359.1:0-7837 GCF_042261735.1 Kitasatospora sp. NPDC056327
GCGCCGGACCCCGTCCCTCGGTCGTGCCCGGCCGTCAGGCCTTGCCGCCCGCCGCCTTCTGCTCGGCGAAGCGCACCAGGGTGCGCACCGCGGAGGCGGTGCCGCCCTTGGGGGTGTAGCCGAACGGCGCGCCCTCGTGGAACGCCGGACCGGCGATGTCCAGGTGCGCCCACTCGATGCCCTCGGCCACGAACTCCTTCAGGAACAGACCGGCCACCAGGCCGCCGCCCATCCGCTCGCCCATGTTGGCCAGGTCGGCGATCGTCGACTCGGTCATGCCCTTGCGCAGCTCGGCCGGCAGCGGCATCGGCCAGGACTGCTCGCCCACCTCGCCGGCGGCCGCGTGCAGGGCCGTGCGCAGGTCGTCGTCGTTGGCCATCACACCGAAGGTGCGGTTGCCCAGCGCCATCATCATGGCGCCGGTCAGGGTGGCCACGTCGATGATGACGTCCGGGTTCTCCTCGCCGGCCCGCACGATGGCGTCGGCCAGCACCAGACGGCCCTCGGCGTCGGTGTTCAGGACCTCGACGGTCTTGCCGCCGTACATCCGCAGCACGTCGCCCGGGCGGGTGGCCGAGCCGGACGGCATGTTCTCCGCCAGCGCCAGCCAGGCGGTGACGTTGACCTGGAGGCCGAGGCGCTTGGCGGCGACGACGGCGGCGAACACCGCGGCGGCACCGGCCATGTCGCACTTCATGGTCTCGTTGTGGCCGGCCGGCTTCAGCGAGATGCCGCCCGAGTCGTAGGTGATGCCCTTGCCGACGAACGCCAGGGAGGCCCGGGCCTTCGGGTGGGTGTAGGCCACCTTCACCAGGCGCGGCGGGTTGACCGAGCCGGTGCCGACGCCGAGCAGACCGCCGAAGCCGCCCTTGACCAGCGCCTTCTCGTCCAGCACCTCGACCTTGAGGCCGTGCTCCTTGCCGGCCGTCTGGACGATCGCGGCGAAGGACTTCGGGTTCAGGTCGTTCGGCGCGGTGTTGACCAGGTCGCGGGCCCGGTTCATCTCCTCGCCGACCGCCAGGGCGCGCTCGACGGCGGCCTTGGCGTCCTTGCTGCCCTTGCGGGCCACCGGCAGCAGCAGCTCGCCGACCGGCTCCTTGCCGCCGTTGCCGTTCTTGTAGGTGCCGAACGCGTAGGCGCCGAGCAGGCCGCCCAGCGCGACGGCCTCGACCTCGTCGGCCGACTCGGCCGGCAGGGCCAGCACGGCCTTCTTGGCGCCGGCCAGGGCGCGGGCGGCGACACCGGCGGCGCGGCGCAGGGCCTCCAGCTCGAACCCGCCCTCGGCGGCGTCACCGAGGCCGACCGCGAGCACGAGCGCGGCCTTCAGGCCGGCGGGGGAGGGCGCCTTGACGGTCTCGCCCTCGGCGCCGGTCGCGCCCAGCGTGCCGAGAACCTCGGTCAGCTTGCCCTCGAACGCCTCGGCCACGGCCTCGGCACCGGGGGCCACCACGATGCCCTTGGGGCCCTTCGCCACACCGATCACCAGGGCGTCCGCGCGCAGCGAGGCGGCGGAGGAGGTGCTCACAGACAATGCAGTCACGTAATGCGTCCTGTTCTTTCGCGGTCCACGACCGGTCGCGGCGCGAGTGCCGCACCGGTGCAGCCCGGAACCGCCGGCCAGGCCGACCGCCGGTGTCCGCCGGACCCGGGACCCCTGGCTGCGCGCGCCCACCGACCCGGCGGTCGCGCACACCAGAGGCCCCGGCGCCGCAACGTGCGCCGGACGGGCAGGACCTGCGACGGTGCAGGGCTGCGGTGCTCCCCGCATGGTAGTCCGCATGCTGGGATCACGCGCCGCCCGGTGTACCGCCTTTCGGTGCGGCCGCTCCGCCGTCCTCCTCAGCGCAGCAGCGCGAGTGCCAGCAGCGCGCCGGTCGCGGCGGTCTCCGCCATCGCGCCGAGCACGTCCCCGGTGACGCCGCCCAGGCGCCGGACGCACCGCCGCAGCAGCAGCCCCCCGCCGGCCGTCCCCAGCACAACCGCCGCGGGCAGCAGGACGGCTGACGCCCCGTCGGCCAGCCCGGCGACGGCGAGCAGGGCCGCCGCCGCGCCCGTCGAGAGGAGGGCCGCGGCGGGCGTCACCGTGCTCGCGACCATCGCGCCCAGCCCGCCCGGCCGGGCCGCCGGCACCGACCGCAGACACCCCCAGGCGAGCGCGCACCGCGCGGCCACCGCCGCCGCGAGCACCGCGAGCGCGCCGCGCAGCGGGGAGGCGGCGAACTGCCCGGCGAGCGCGGTGACCTGCGCGAGCAGCACGAGAACGAGGGTGAGCACGCCGAACGGTCCGATGTCCGACTGCTTCATGATCCGCAGGGCGTCCTCGGCGGGCTTCCCGCTGCCCAGGCCGTCCGCGACGTCCGCCAGGCCGTCCAGGTGCAGCCCCCGGGTGAGCGCCGCGAGCACCCCGACCGCCGCGACCGCCCCCAGCGGCCCGCCGGCCCGCCAGGCGACCAGCGCCCCGGCACCCGCCGCGAGCGCCCCGAGCACCAGCCCGACCAGCGGCGCGAGGACCATCGCCCGCCCGCCGGCCTCCCGGTCCCACCGCTCGACCCGCACCCGCAGCACCGACAGCGTCCCGAACGCGAACCGCAGACCGTCCCGCACACCCACCACCCACAGACCCCTCGGACCCCGCCCGCCCGGCGGCGCCGGGACGGAACACCGCGCAGCGGAAGGGCCCGGGTCCCGTCGCGCGCCGACGGGATCCGGGCCCCCTTCCACCGCGCCTGCGGCTACAGCTTCCCCAGCAGCTCCGCCGCGGTCGGCAGCCGGGCCGGCTCCTTCGGGGCCAGCGACACGAACACCGCCGGCACCTCGTCGGCCAGCGTGTCCGCCGCCGCCTGCAGCAGCGGCAGCGCCATCAGCGCGCCGACGCCCTCGCCCATCGTGATGCCCTGCTCCTGCAGCGCCGTCAGCGTCAGCCGGTCGTAGGCCTTCGCCTGGGCCGGCTCACCGCTGGTCTGCCCGGCCCGCCACCACTCCGGCGCCCGGAACGCGATCCGCTGCGCGACCAGCGCGCAGGCCGCCGAGACCACGCCGTCCAGCACCACCGGCAGCTTGCGCACCGCGGCCTGCAGCAGGAACCCGGTGATCGCGGCGAAGTCGGCCCCGCCGGTGGCGCCCAGCAGCGCCAGCTGGTCGCCCAGCACCGGCCGGGCCCGCCGCAGCGAGTCCCGCACCGTCGCGCACTTGACCATCCACACCCGGTCGTCGATGCCCGAGCCGCGCCCGGTGACCGCCGCCGCGTCCGTCCCGCAGAGCGCGCCGACCAGCACCGCCGCCACCGTGGTCGAGCCGACCCCGAGGTCGCCCAGCACCACCAGGTCGGTACCGGCGTCGGCCTCCTCGTCGGCGACCGCCATGCCGGCCCGGAAGGCCTTGACGGTCTCCTCGGGGGTCAGCGCGTCCTCGGTGTCGATCCGGCCGGAGCCGCGCCGCACCCGGTGCGCCGTCACCTCGCCGGGGAAGTCCGCGGCGTCGGCGTCCACCGCGACGTCCACCACCCGCACCCCGGCGCCGAAGCGCCGGGCGAGCAGCGCGACGGGTGCGGTGCCGTCGAGCACGGCGCGCACCCGGGCCGCGGTGCCGCCCTGCACGGGCAGCCGGGACACCCCGAGGCGGGCCACCCCGTGGTCGGCGGCGAACAGCACCACCTTGGGCGCCGTCAGCGGCCGCACGGGCGAGCGCCCCTGCACGGAGGACAGCCAGGCGCCCAGCTCCTCCAGCCTGCCGAGGCCGCCCGGCGGCCGGTCCAGCTCCTGCCACCGCTCCTCGGCGGCGCGCCGGGCGCTCTCGTCGGGGCGCTCGACGAGCGAGGAGAACGTATCGAGATCCACGGTCGTGTCCATCGTCCGGAAGGCTACACGTCGCCGGCGTTCAGCCAACGGCGGGCTTGACGGTGAGAACCTGCCCCGCCACCACCAGCAGCACACGCTCGGAGGCGTCCGCGACCGCCATGTTGAGCCGGCCCAGGGTGTCGCGGAAGCGGCGCCCGGCCGCGGTGGCCGGGACGACACCCATCCCGACCTCGTTGCTCACCGCCACGGCCGGCCTCCGGGTGCCCTCCCAGGCCCGCGCCAGCGCGTCGCAGCGCCGCTGCACCGCGGCCTCGCCGCCGTCCGCCCAGACCGCGTCGTCCCAGGCGCCGCACTCGTCCATGACGGCGGTGAGCCACAGCGCCAGGCAGTCGACCAGCACCGGCGCCGGGTCGCCGGAGTCGGCCAGCACGGCCTCCAGGTCGCAGGTCTCGGCGGTGCGCCAGCCCGCCGGCCGCCGGTCCCGGTGCAGCGCGACCCGCTGCGCCCACTCGGCGTCGCCGTCCCGGGTGCCGCCGGTGGCGACGTAGAGCACGTCGTCGTGGTGGCCGAGCAGCTGCTCGGCCCTGGTCGACTTGCCGGACCGGGCGCCGCCGAGGAGGAGGGTGCGGGGGAGCGGGGTGTCAGCTGTCATGCGTCCCATCCTCGCGCACCGCGCATATCGAAGATCCCGCCGGGCAACCTGAGGGCTTAGGGTGCGCAGCACAGCGCATCGCTGGTCGTCGGCGGGAGGAGCCGGGCATGGTCTGGACGTGGCGGTACGAGAAGGCGGACGGCACCGTGGTGGCCCCGGACGACGGGCAGGCGGAGGAGTTCGCCGGCCAGGGGGACGCGGAGACCTGGATCGGGGAGAACTGGAAGCAGCTGGCCGAGGACGGCGTGGACCGCGCCGTGCTGCTGGACGACGACCGCGAGATCTACACGATGAGCCTGCACGAGGGCTGAACGGGCGCCGGGGCCGGTCCCGGCCGGCCCCGCGCGGCTACTTCATCCCGACGACGTGCAGCAGCGCGGCGACCTGCCGGTAGGGGTCGGTGCGGCCGGCCCGTTCCTCGGCCTCCAGCAGCTGGGCGAGCTGGCGGCCGTCCACCGGCGGGGCCGCGTCGTCGGGCGCGCTGTCGGTGAAGACCCGCACGCCGTACCAGTGGCGCAGCGGCACGGAGACCTCGGAGAGGGTGACGGCGAGGTCGCCGATCCGGTCGGCGCGGGCCGCCAGCCCGACCCGGTTGTAGTACCGGTCGCTCTCGAAGGCGTCCAGGGCGGCCCGCCAGTCGCCGGCGGCGGCGGGCCGCAGGGCGAGCGCGTCGCGGTTGCGGACGACCAGCGAGAGCAGTCCGGCGGGGGCGAGCAGCCGGGCCAGCGAGGCGATCATCGGATCGGGGTCGGGCAGGTACATCAGCACGCCGTGACAGAGCACGACGTCGAAGCTGCGGGCCCCGAACCAGCGCCCGCACTGGTGTCCGTCGCCGATGAGCAGCTGGACCCGTTCCCGGACCTCGGCGGGTTCCCCGGCCAGCGTCTCCTGGGCGGTGCCGAGCGCGACCGGGTCGGAGTCGATGCCGGTGACGTAGTGGCCGGCCCGGGCCAGCCGCAGCGCCTGGGTCCCCTGGCCGCAGCCGATGTCGAGGACGCGCTGCGCGGTGCGGCCGGTCAGCTGCTCGACGAGCTGCCGGGCGACCATCTCCTGCCGGACGAGGTTGCGCAGCGAGCCGGACCGGCCGGGGGAGGGCCCGGCGCCGCCGGCGAAGGAGCCGCTGCGGGAGGGCAGCCGCCGCTCGTGCCCGGCCGTCTCGTACCCGCCGCGCTCCTGGGCGAAGCGGTCGTGGCCGCCGCCGCCCTGCCCGGGGAGCGCGTAGAGGCCGGGCCCGTCCCAGACGGGAGGGGCCCAGCCGGAGTCCACCGGTTCGGCGGTCAGGGCTTCTCCCCGCGCCGCACCTGCGGCTTGGGCAGTCGCAGCCGGCGCATCTGCAGGATGCGCATCAGGCCGTAGGCGACCGCGCCGCGGGTGTTCTGCCCGGCGAAGCGCTCGGCCAGCTGCTTGCGCAGGCCGAGGCCGAGCCGGACGAAGTCCAGCACCACCAGGACGAAGAAGAGCAGGAACAGCAGGGTGGAGAGCAGCTGGAGGGCCGGCACCTTGACGATGCTCAGCACCAGGATGAGCACGGCGGCGGGCAGGAAGAACTCGGCCAGCGACCAGCGGGCGTCCACGTAGTCGCGGGTGAACCTGCGCACCGGGCCCTTGTCGCGGGCCGGCAGGTGGCGCTCGTCGCCGTCGATCAGCGCGGTGCGCTGCTTCTCGCGCTCGGAGCGCATCCGCTCGCGGGCCTGGCGGGCGGCCTCCTTGCGGTCCTTGGGCACACTCACCCTGGTCCGCCGGTGGGCCTCGGCCTCACTGCGCTTGGGCGTGGGCCGGCCCTTCTTGGCCTGCGGGTCGCGCGGCTGGGTCGTCTCGTCCTGCTTCTCCAGCACGGCGGCGGAGGCAGCGGCATCATCTGAACGGCGTCGGAACACACCACCAGCGTACGGGGTGCGGGACGGCTTGTTCCGGTCCCCCGGGAACCAAACGCATATCGATCGCGTCCCGGGAGCCCCGTCCCGGGTTTCCGGGGGGTTTCCCGTAGGGGATCACACCGCTGACCGGCGGGTGGAATGAGAACGGGATCCACCCCGCGGAGGAGGTTTCCCGGGGCCGACCTGTAGCACTCTTGTTGCAGGCAGGTGCACTGCGGCGACGGGCTCGCTGCACATACACTCGTCGTGTCTGGTAACGAGATAGAGACCGCAGGCCGGAGAAGGGGGCACCCGAGGCCCATGAGCGACGGAATCATGAAGCGTATGGGGCTGATCTTCCGCTCCAAGGCGAACAAGGCCCTGGACCGGGCGGAAGACCCGCGTGAGACGCTCGATTATTCGTACCAGAAGCAGCTTGAGCTGCTGCAGAAGGTGCGTCGTGGTGTCGCGGACGTGGCCACCTCGCGCAAGCGTCTGGAGCTCCAGCTGACCCAGCTGCAGCAGCAGTCGGCGAAGTACGAGGACCAGGGCCGCAAGGCGCTCTCGCTCGGCCGGGAGGACCTCGCCCGCGAGGCCCTGACCCGCAAGGCGAACATGCAGTCCCAGATCAACGAGCTGGAGGCGCAGTACCAGCAGCTCCAGGCCGAGGAGGAGAAGCTCACCCTCGCCTCCCAGCGGCTGCAGGCCAAGGTCGACGCCTTCCGGACCAAGAAGGAGACCATCAAGGCCACCTACACCGCGGCCCAGGCGCAGACCCGGATCGCCGAGTCCTTCTCCGGCATCTCGGAGGAGATGGGCGACGTCGGCCTGGCGATCCAGCGGGCCGAGGACAAGACCGCGCAGATGCAGGCCCGGGCCGGTGCGATCGACGAGCTGCTGGCCTCCGGCGCGCTCGACGACGCCAGCGGTCTCGGCCGCAAGGACGACATCGAGGCCGAGCTGGAGCGGGTGGCCGGCGGGTCCGACGTCGAGCTGGAGCTGGCCCGGATGAAGGCCGAGCTGACCGGGGGCTCCCCGGCCGCCGGCCCGCAGGCGATCGAGCAGGGAGGCCGCCCGCAGGACGCCGCGCCGCAGCAGCAGGACGGTCCCAGGATCAACTACAACAAGTGATCTGAGCTCCACCCCGGAACGCCTCCGGGAACATTCCCCAGGAACAGGGAGACGCACGGCATGATCATGAGGGTCATGGGTGAGGGACAGTTCGAGGTGGGCGAGACCCACCTGAACCGGCTCAACGAGCTCGACGACGAGCTCCTCACCGCACTGGAGTCGGGGGACGAGGAACACTTCCGCCGGGCGCTCGGTGAGCTGCTCGGCGCCGTGAAGCGGTTCGGCACCCCGCTGCCGGACGACTCCCTGGAGCCGTCCGACCTGATCCTGCCGGACGCCGAGGCCACCATCGACGACGTCCGCCGGCTGCTGCGGGCGGAGGGCGACGGCCTCATCCCGGGCGTTCCCGAGTAGCCGACGTCTCGTGCCAGACAGAAAGGGCGGGCCCCCTCCTCGGAGGG
>NZ_JBHJRC010000360.1:0-7750 GCF_042261735.1 Kitasatospora sp. NPDC056327
CCCCCGACGGGACCGGCCGGTGCGCCGCGCCCGTCCTCAGCCGGTCGGTGCCGCCGGGGCCCCGGCGCCGCGCCCCGCCTTGACGGCGTTCACCATCGCCTGGTGGACCGCCCGGGCGGTGGCCTCGTCGGCGGCCGGAACGGGGCTGCCGGCCACCGAGTACCAGTCCAGCGCTCCCGTGTACTGCACCGTGAGCCGCGCCTCGCCGTCCACCCAGGTGGTGTGCACCGTGAGGTCGCCCGATATCGGGCCGACCTCGGCGGTGGTCACCCCGCCGGGCCCGCTGATGATCGACTGGGTGGTCCAGGTCGCCCACGAGGCCCGCGGATCGGCCGGGGGCTCCACCCGCGCCGCCCCGCCCGGCCCGCCGGTCCGGACCGGTTCCTGTCCTGCCGTGCCCTGCTGCTGTTCGGTCATGCGCCCATCCTCCCCACCGGTCCGCCGCCGCTCGGGCCGCGGAACCGGCGGTCGCGGAGGCCGCCCGGGGGACGGGCGGCCTCGTGGCAGATCTTCCGTCGGAGCGGTCGGGAACGGATCAGCCGACCGTCCCCGGCTCCTCGGGAGCCTCGCCCTCCGCCTGCGAGGTCTCCTGTGCGTGCAGGTTCTGCATCGAGGTGATGCCCTCCTCGGGGTCGGCGGCGCGGACGTCCTCGTCCCGCTCGCTGCTCACCTCGGAGCGTGCGCTCATGTCGGTCATCGCGGGCTCCGTCTCCTCGGCCGGCCGGGGCGTCCGGGCCCGCCGCGGTGCGCCGCGGGAACGGACGGCCACCGGACCGGTGGTCTCCTTCGCCCCTCCAGCGTGCCTCCGCGCCCCCGCCACGGCCAACCGGGCCGCCGGCTGCCCCTGTCGCGCCCGCCCCCGCCGGGCGCCGCCGCGGGCGCTCACCAGGTGACCGGCAGCGACCCCAGCCCGTAGATCAGCGCCTCGGTCCGGAAGCTCAGCTCCTCCTCCGGCACCGCGAGGCGCAGCCCCGGCAGCCGGCGGAACAGCGTGCCCAGCGCGATCTGCAGCTCGGCCCGGGCCAGCGGCTGCCCCAGGCACTGGTGCACGCCGAAGCCGAACGCGAGGTGCCGCCGCGCCTCCCGGCCGAGGTCGACCTCGTCGACGCCCGGGTGTCCCTCGGCGGCGAACAGCCCGCCGTCCCGGTTGGCCGTCGACAGCATCGCCATCACCCCGTCCCCGGCCCGGATCAGGGTGCCGCCCAGCTCGACGTCCTCCACCGCCAGCCGGGGCACCCCGGTGTGCACGATGGTGAGCAGCCGCAGCAGCTCCTCGACCGCCCCGGGCACCGCCGCCGGGTCGGCCAGCCGGGCGGCCTGCTCCGGGTGGCGCAGCAGCAGCGCGGTGGAGAGCCCGATCATGTTGGCGGTGGTCTCGTGCCCGGCGACCAGCAGCAGCACGCCGGTCGACGCGATCTCGCGCAGGGTGAGGTCGTCGCGGGCGGCCAGCCGGCTGATGATGTCGTCGCCCGGTTCGGCGCGCTTCCGTTCGGCGAGATCGCTCAGGTAGCCGAGGAGCTCCTGCTGCGCCCGGGCGACCTCCCGGTCGTCCACGTCGGTGGCGAGCAGGGTCCGGCTGTTCGCCTGGAACGCCTCCCGGTCCGCGTAGGGGACGCCGAGCAGGAGGCAGATCACCAGCGAGGGCACCGGCAGCGCGAAGTGGGCGACCAGGTCGGCCGGCCCGCCGCCGGCGGTCATCCGGTCCAGTGCCTCGTCCACGATCTGCTGGATCCCGGGGCGCATCGCCTCGACCCGCTTGATCAGGAAGTCGCCGGTGACCATGCGGCGCAACCGGGCGTGCTCCGGGTCGTCGAGGCGCAGGAAGGAGGGGTTGGCGGCGACGAGCTCGCGGCGCCCCTCGGTCAGGAAGGGGAACTCGGGCCGGCGGGCGTCGGCGCTGAACCGGCGGTCCGACAGCACGGTGCGGACCTCCGGGTAGCCGGTGACCAGCCAGCAGGGGGTGCCGTCCGGGAGCTCCGCGCGGCTGACCGGGCCGCCGTTCGCGGCGTCGGTGTAGGCGGGCGGCGGCGCGAACGGGCAGGCCGTGTCGTGCCGGGCCGGGATCGAAGTGACGGGGGCGATGGAAGTGCTCAAGATGGTCTCCTCGCGTGACAGGTGGTGCCTGTGGCCGGCGGTGGGAGACGGCGGGCGGGCAGCGGCCCCGGGCGGTCGCTAGACGGTGGCGCCGGCCCCGTCGTCCTCGGTGACGGTGATCGCGCCGCCCGGGCAGAGCTCGGCGGCGAGGCGTGCGTCGGCGGACCGGGCCGCCGGAACGACGCTCACCAGGGCTCTCACCAGACCGTCGCGGTCGTCCTGCTCGAAGACCTCCGGAGCCGTCATGACGCACTGGCCGGAGCTGCAGCAGCGGTCCCGCTCGACGTTCACCTGCATGTCGGACACCTCTCAGTGATGTGGCACGGGATCGCCCGGGCCGTGCCGCCCTCCGCTGTCGTGGCCAAGCTAACCCCGCCTCCTGTCGCACACGAAGAGTGCACGGCCACCTCGCGAAGAATGGCCGATTTGCCTCTGGTCGTGAACGACTGTGAGATTAATGAAGTTTGATCATTCGTCAGACAGACTGTCCGGAGTCGTCCGGTGCACGGGGGTCTGGTCGTCCGGGAGCGGCCGGTCGTCCTGTGGCCGTCCTGTGACCGTCCGGCGGGCGGCCCTGCGGCCTGCTCGGGCGGATCCGGCCCGTCCCGGCGCCTGTCGCGGCGCCCGCCCCGGCGCCCGCCCCGGCGCCCGGCTCAGGCCGGCTCGGTGCGGCCGAGGCCCTCGGCGGCGGCGATCTCCCGGACGGTGGCGACGGTGTCCGCCTCCGCCGCGCCCTTGTCGGGCCGGTGGCGCAGCACCCGGGCGAACCGCAGCGCCAGCCCCGCCGGGTAGCGGGGGCTGCGCTGCACCCCGTCGAAGGCGATCTCCACGACCAGTTCCGGCCGCACCCGCACGGTCCACGCGTCCCGTTCGACCTCCCGGGCCAGCAGCTCCTCGGTCTGCTGGGCGAGCATCTCGTCGGTGAGTCCCTTGAAGGTCTTGCCGAGCATCACCCACGGGCCGAGCCCCGGCTCGCCGCCCGCCCGCGCGGCGAGGTGCAGATTGCTCAGGAAGCCGCGCCGCCGCCCGCTGCCCCACTCGGCGGCCACCACGACCAGGTCCAGCGTGTGGCGCGGCTTGACCTTGATCCAGCCGGATCCGCGCCGCCCCGCCCGGTAGCCGGCCGCCGGGTCCTTCACCAGCACGCCCTCGTGGCCGTGCGCGAGGGCCGACCGGAAGAACGCCAGCGCCTCCTTCCGGTCCGAGGTCCCGGTGCGGGGCACCCGCAGGCCGGCCGGGACGGTCTCGGCCAGCGCGGCCCAGCGCTCCCGCCCCGGCCGGTCCACCAGCTCCTCGCCGTCCCGGTGCAGCAGGTCGAAGACCGACACGCTGAGCGGGACCTCGGCGCGCAGCCGCCCGGGATCCGAGCGGGCCGCGGTGCGGGCGGCGGTCTCCTGGAAGGGCCGCGGACGGCCGTCCGGCCCCAGCGCGAGGGCCTCGCCGTCCAGCACCGCCGAACGCACCGGCAGCGCGAGCGCGGCCTCCACCACCTCGGGCACCCGGGCGGTGATGTCGTCCAGCGAACGGGTGAAGACACCGACGTCCCGGCCGTCCCGGTGCACCTGCACCCGGATGCCGTCCAGCTTCCACTCCAGCGCGGCCGGCCCGGTGAACCGCTCCAGGGCCGTCGCGACGTCCGGCGCCGAGGCCGCCAGCATCGGCCGCACGGGCCGGCCCACCTCCAGCCGGAACGCGGCCAGCGCGGTCTCCCCGCCGGTCAGCGCCGCCGCCGCGACCGCCCGCGCCGAACCGCGGAACATCAGCGCCCGGCGCACCGCCGCCGCCGGCACCCCGGCGGCCTGCGCGACCGCGTCGGCGACCACCGCGTCCAGCGCCCCCTGGCGCAGCTCGCCGACCAGGACGGCGCGCAGGAACGCCTGCTCCACGTCGGTGGCCCGCCCGAACAGCGCGACCAGCAGCCGGCGCCGCTCCGCCCGGGCGCCGGCCCCGTGCACGGCGGCGATCTCCTCCAGGGCCCGCTCCGTCTCCCGCACCCCGAGGCCCGGTTCGGCGGCGGGCGGCGGCAGCTCGCGCAGCGCGGCCGGGCCGAGCCCGGTGCGCAGCCGCTGCGACTCGCCGGAGAGCAGCGCCACGGCCGCCGGCGCCTCCTGCGGGCCGAGCGCCCGCAGCCCGTCGGCCAGCAGCCCGGTCTTGGCCCGGCGGCCCGGCTCGGCCGCCACGGCACGTGAGGTCAGGGCCAGCCGGTGGAGCAGCATCGCGGGGTCTCCTCGGACGCACGAGGTCCCGGGCCGGTGGCGGCGGTCCGGAGCCGGCGCGCCGCCGTCGGCGGGACGGGCATCCAGGATCGGCGATCCGGCCCCCTCCCGCCCGCCGGACCGGGGCGCCGACCGCCGACGCCCGGCCGGATGGGAGACGGGGCGCCGCGCCGATCGGACGCGTCGACGGGTGCGCGCGGACCGGTCGGCGGCGGGTGCCCCGGTGGGTGCCTTGTCAGGGAAGTCCCGAACGACCGGCACGAGATCGGCGGCCCCTCGGCAACCGGTCCCGAGTCGCCTGCTGATCGACTCAACCGGCATCCACGGCGTCGGCGGTGGAACGCTGAACCAGGTTGAACCGAGGAAGCAGGCGTTCGACTTCTTCCGCGCCGGTTCCGAGGTAGGTGCCGTCGTTCGCCGCGGTGTCCTCGATGCAGACCTCGTCCGCCAGGAAGGAAGTGAGATGAGCGAACCTGGGGGCGAGTTCCGTCAACACGTCCAGCGGTTCGTCCTCGCAGTACTCCTCTTCGATCACCAGGTGCTGGATGCGCAGGTGCTCAAGCTGTGGAAGAAGCGGCGAGTTCGCGAGGACGAGAAAATCGGTGGCCTCTTCCGGGTCGAAGTCCGCTTTTCCCAGGTCGAGATTCCTGAGCTTCGGGAAACGCTGCGGCGTGAGTTCGTCGAGGACGTCGTTCAGGATGTGAACGCCGTGCACGCTCTCGCGGACATCGACTTCCAGCGAGACAAGATTCGGTGTCGCGGACGGAAACATGGACCTGGTGAACGTGTTCCCCCGCATCCGCAGCCGGGTGAGGGTTCCGTGCTCGACGTCATTGAAGAGGAAACCCCCTTCGAGTTCCAGCGTACGCAGTGCGGGAAGCGACCTCCACAGCGTCTCACCTGCCTCTGCGGACACCACGCCTGTGCACATGTGATCCTCGGGGTCCGTCACCTTGCCCGCCGACGTCTCACTCGGTTCGCCGAGGTAGGTGAAGTCATAGCCGTAGTACATGCGTTCCAGCCGGGGGCGGGGGCGGCCGGCAAGTGAGACCGCGGAGTGTTCGCCGGAGTGGTGGTAGTCGGTGAGGTGCAGTTCGAGTGTGCGCAGCCGGTGGGTGGCGGGGTGGGCGAGGAGGGCGTCGATCAGTGCGCTTTCCCACTGTTCGGGGTCGGCCGGGTCGATGGTCACGGTGCGGGGGCGGTCCGTCAGGAGCCGTTCCACCAGGTTCCGGCGTTGCGGCCGGGTGTCTTCGGCGAGGCGGAAGCATGCCTCGTCGATGAAGCCGCGGGACCAGGTGAACCGCCAGGAGCCGTCCTCCCGCAGCCCGTCCAGTCCCAGTTGCCGTTCCACCTCCGCGTACGCCGCGGTCGGGCGGGACGGGTCCGCGTCGCCGTGCTCGCGGTGGTGTTCCTGCCGGATGGCCTCTCCCCGCAGATCACCCTCCCGGGTCAGCAGGTCCGCGTAGGCGAGCCATGCCTCCCAGTCGTCCGACTCCGGAACGGCTGTGGTACCGAAAAGGCTCATGTCGAGGATTCTCCGGGCCGGTGGTGGAAGAGATGAAAGAAAGGGGTGGCTGGTGCACCGCTGGTTCCGCGGCGAGTCCGCGGAACCTCGGGGGCGCATCGTCGATCATCGGCACCATGGATGCCCCCTCCGAAACCGGCCCGCCCCACACGCACGTGCACCACGAAGCCAGTGATCAGTTACGTGGTTCCACCTGTGCCGCCCCGTTCCCGGGGGCTCGGCCGTGGGCCACATCGTACTCCAGCCGGAGATCTTGGTCACGACCGTTGGACGGCCTGCCGCCCGTGGTGGTCGGCGCGGGGAGGGCCGGTCGAGTCGGCCGCGGGAGGCGGCGGGGCCGGGCTCCACGGTCCTGTTCCGCTGTCGGTGGGTCCGGCCGATGGCCTGCGGGGTGGGGCGCCACGGTTCCTCCGTCCGCCCGCCGGGGCGGCGGGCGTGCCGGTGGAGCGGCCGGGTCGCCCCTCGGAGCGGGGCGGGGTCCGCGTGTCGGCGTCTCCGCTGTGCCGGGGGCCGTGGGGCGGGCGCACCGCGGCATGTCCGTGGGCGCCGCCCGGGCGGGCCGCGCCCCGGTCGTGGGCGGATGCGGCATCATGGCTCAGCGCCGCCCCGCGGCCCCGCAGCGCCGTCGGCTCCGGCCGGAAACCCCGTTTCGGAAATCCGTTCGCACATTTCTGTTATCCACCCACCGCCCGTCGGTCTCCCAGGTGTCGGCACTCGTCCGTCGGACCCTCCCGACGGACCCGACGGACCCGAACTCAGGAAGCGTGCGCAGGTGAACAGCGAAGACCGGACCACCATCCTTCCCGCGACCGGCCGCCCCGGCGGCGGGCGCTCGGCCCGGCGTGCCGCGGAACGGCGGCGCGGCCCCGGCAGACGGCGCCGGCGCGGCGGGGTGGGGCCGGTGGTGGCCGTGGTCGCGGCCGTCGCCGGGACGGGCGTGATCGCCGCGCTGACCGGTGCGGGGTACGCCGTCTACCGGGGCGACGAGGCGCCCGACTCCGGGGCGCGGGCCGTCTCCTACGAGCCGGTGATCGCCGCGGAGGCCGGCGACCGGAACGGCATCCAGGTGCCCGGTGCGGGCATCGGCGACCTCCCGCCGGTGCCGGCCGCGACCGACGAGGCGCGCGGAGCCGCGGCGGGGACCGAGCCCACGGGCACTGCGGCCGCCCCGGCCACGCCCACGGCCCCGGCCACCACCCCGGGCCGGGGCGCCACGCCCGCCACGCCGTCCAGTGCGTCCCGCGGCCAGGCCGCGACCGAGGCCCCCGAGGCCCCCGGGGCGCCCGGGGCGCCCGGAGCGCCGGGCGCACCGGGCGTTCCCACCACCGGGCCCACCGCCCCGGAGAAGCCGTCGGCGCCCCCGTCGTCCCAGGCCTCCGCCACCGCCAGGCCCGGCACGACCGCCCCGCGCGCCGGTGGCACCAACCCGGGCGGGTCGTCGAACGGCTCCTTCGCCCAGCAGGTGGTGGAACTGGTCAACGCCCAGCGCTCGCAGGCCGGTTGCGGACCGCTCACGGCGGACTCCCGGCTGAACGCCGCCGCCCTGGTCCACAGCGACGACATGGCCGACCGAGGCTTCTTCGACCACGCCAGCCCGGAGGGCAGGCACGCCGACCAGCGGATCGAGGCGGCCGGCTACCGCTGGAGCACCTGGGGCGAGAACATCGCGCGCGGTCAGAAGGACCCGGCCGCCGTGATGGAGTCGTGGATGAACAGCCCCGGTCACCGGGCCAACATCCTCAACTGCTCCTTCAAGCAGATCGGCGTGGGCGTCCGGACCGGCTCGGGCGGCCCCTGGTGGACGCAGGTCTTCGCCTCGCCGTCCTGACCGGACGTCGGCCTTTCCGGTCGCCGTCCTGACCGGGGAACGGTCCCCGGACGGTTCGCCGGGTGGCCGGGCCCGCCGGGTCCGGCC
>NZ_JBHJRC010000361.1:0-7715 GCF_042261735.1 Kitasatospora sp. NPDC056327
GTTACATTCCGAACCCGGAAGCTAAGCCTCACAGCGCCGATGGTACTGCAGGGGGGACCCTGTGGGAGAGTAGGACGCCGCCGAACAATCATTCACAAATAAGCCCCCGTCCGGGATATGGACGGGGGCTTATTTGGTTTTCCAGTGAAACCCTGAAAGGCTGGCGGCACCGAGATGGTCGGCCTTTCGCGGTGTGCTCACCGCTCGTCTCAGCCGATGCCTGCTTGGGTGAGAAACGGGTTCGGCCGGCCGTGCCACGACACGTGGAGGGCTTCCCGGGCTCTCGTGCAGGCGACGAAGAGCAGACTGAGCCCGACGAGCGGATGTTCGCGGCCTCGGCGCTGAGCTGATGGAACGTCCGGAGACCGGCGCTCTCCGACTCATCGGTGAACGAGGCGACTGCTCGCCAGACCTGTGCTCGCGCGAGCGGCCCGAGTGCTGTGCCGCGACCGGCCCTGGATGCCTTGAGATAGGCATCAGCGGTGCTGAGGTTCTGGGCGAGTATGACGTGACGCCATTCGTGGTCGAGGAAGGCGGCCGTGCGGTCGAGGTCGAGACGGTGCGCGATACGGCCCCACCGAGCCTGTACGTCACGCTGGTTGGTGATGATGGGGAGTGACCGGAACCGAGGCGGCTGCCTACCTCCGGGGATACGTGGCTGCTCAAGTACTCCTGAGCAGGAAGCAGCACGGCTGTGCTCGGGCCACCGGGCCCATCGCACGGCGACGAGTGACGGTGATGCTCTGTAGGGTGACCGCGCAACAGCCGAACCGACCGCACGCCGCTCGAAGAGGGAACCGATGCACGCCCAAGAGGTCACGTTCATCAAGCTTGTGCAGGGGGAGAAGCAGTTCCAGGTTCCCCTGTACCAGCGTACGTACAGCTGGACACAGCCCGAGCTCCGCCAGTTGTGGGACGACGTGAGCGACCTGGTCGAGGCGCAGCTCGACGGGGAGAGCCCGGCATCGCACTTCCTCGGATCGGTTGTCCTCGCCCCGGGGCAGCTGGCCGCTGGTGGCGTCCAGCGATGGCTGGTGGTGGACGGCCAGCAGCGGTTGACGACACTGATGCTGGCCTTCACCGCTCTCCGAGATCACCTGCGGGAGACGGGTGGTGGCGAGTCCGCCAAGGCGGCCGACAAGATCGAGGATCAGTACCTGGTCAACAAGTATCTCGACGGCACCGACCACTACAGGCTGCTGCCGACCCAGGCGGACCGGGACGCGTTCATCGCCTGTGTCTCCGGCGGCCCGCGTGCAGGCGGTGAAGGGAACATCGGGGCCGCCTACCGCTTCTTCCGGGGCGTCTACACGGAGGGCTCCCGGCAGCACGGCCCGGAGTGGACCGATGCCGTGATGACGGCGCTCGGCGCACTGCTCTCCATCGTCGAGATCACCGCCGACGCGCAGGACAACGTGTTCCGGATCTTCGAGTCGATCAACAACACGGGGGTGGGTCTCAGCCAGAGCGACCTGCTGCGCAACTACGTCTTCATGCTCCTGCCCACCCGTGGCGAGCGTGTGTACCAGCAGCTGTGGTTGCCCATGCAGCAGCAACTGGGCCCGAAGAACCTGGAACTCCTCGTCTGGCTCGATCTGGTGGTGCGCGGCAACAGCCGGGCCAAGCAGACCGACATCTACCGGGAGCAGCAGCGTCGCCTGCAACCGCTGGCCGGGAACGAGGACGCACTGCAGGCGGAGATCGCCGCGCTCACCGAGCGGGGGCAGCGGCTCCTCCGGGTGCTGGACCCCTCCCGGGAGACCGACCCCGCCCTGCGGGCTGCTCTGGAGCGCCTGGGCCGCTGGGGTGGTCAGACCCACTACCCGCTGGCCCTGTTCCTGCTCGATCGGGTGGACGCCGGCGACAGCACTGCGGCCGAGGCGGCCGAGGCCCTGCGATTCGTGGAGAGCTACCTGGTACGGCGCCTGCTCTGCCAGTCGTCCACCACCGGCCTGAACCGTCTGTTCATGGAGGCCCCGAAGGAGCTGGAGCAGGGCCTCCCGGTCGCCCAGGCGGTGCGCCGCTACCTCTCGGCGAAGCGGACGGGGGCGCGGGTGTGGCCGGACGACGCGGAGGTCATGGAAGCGGTCCGCCGGAAGCCGTTCTACACGGCCGGGCGGTCGCAGCAGCGGTTCTTCGTGCTGCGCACCCTTGAGGAGAGCTACGGGGCGAGCGAGGTGGTCGACTACGCCAGATCGCCGCTCACCGTCGAGCACGTCCTTCCGCAGAACCCGTCGCGGGCGTGGTTCGAGCTGTTGGCAGAAGAAGCCGAGGACGGGCAGGGACCGCAGGAGATGCACGAACTCCTGGTGCACACACTGGGCAACCTCAGCCTCTCCGGAGAGAACAGCCGGCTCTCCAACCACCCGTTCCGGCGCAAGCAGGAGATCCTCGACTCCAGTGCCCTGCGGATGAATCTTGAGATCGCCGCGGAGCCTCGGTGGGGCGCCAAGGAGATCGCGGCGCGCTCCGAGCGGCTGGGCCGACGGGCGGTGGAGATCTGGCCGGGCCCGATCCGCGGGAAGCGGGAGGTCCCGGAGGAGTGGCCCGGCTGGAGCGAGCTGCGGTCCGCGCTGGTGGCCGTCCCCGCCGGCAGCTGGACGACCTACGGCGCGATGGCCGCGCTCATCGGCAGCCACCCGGTGCCGGTCCGAAACTACCTGGCGGGCACATCCGGTCTGCACGGCGCCTATCGAGTCCTCACCGCGGACGGCCGGGTGTCCGACAACTTCCGTTGGCCCGACGGCGACCAGGGGGACCCCCGGACGCTGCTGGCAGCTGAGGGTGTTCCCTTCGACGGCACAGGCCGGGCCAGTGTCGCGCACCGTCTGTCGGCCGATGACCTGGCCACGCTGCTGGACAAGGAGCTTCCCCGCGACAACGCCGAGAGCGTGTTGCCCGACGCGGAGGTGCAGGGCCGAGCCGCGAGGTTCGAGCAGCTTCTGCGCGAGAACCACCCGGCCCTCGCCGAGAGCGTCCTGAGTGTGTTGGGGTTCTGGCAGCGCCTGGACCCCGATTGCAGCCTGGTCTACGGCCGCGCCGCGGAGACCAGTTGCTTCCCGACCCTGGACCTGCGCGCGGGCGGAGGATCGGGGACGAGCTGGCCGCTGGCCGTCTACCCGGTGGCCGGCACGGTCGAGGTGGTCTTCCAGTACCTGCGTACCCGTCCTCCCTTCGACGACACCGAGGCGCGTCGCGAGCTCCTGCGACGGCTCAACCAGATCGACGGAATCCAGTTGGCCGAGGCCAAACTCGAACTTCGGCCGTCGTTCCCCATCGAGGTGCTGGCCCGGCAGAGCGAGGAGATCCAGGGCGCCCTGGAATGGTTCGTCCATTTCACTGCGCTGCATCTCGCCCAGCAGGCCGCTTGATCGTAGGGACGGGGCTGGGGTGGTGCGGGACCAGAAGCGGGACCGCGGTTGACCTCTGTCGGGCGCGGGCGCGGGCGCCGGGCGAGGATCTGATGAGGAAGGTGAAGGGCAAGCTCAGGGTCGGGGACCTGACGGCTCGGCCGACGCCCTCCGGGTCGGGCGAAGGCCGAGCCGCTGCCGTCGGGGTCAGCTCGGGGGCTGGGCGGTGCCCCAGGTGGGGCGGCCCTCCCAGTGGCCGGGGGTGTCGGTGACCCGGGCGACGGCCGAGCCGTCGGCGTGCATGGTGAAGAGCTCCGAGTTCCCGCCGGCGGGGGCCTGGGCGAAGGCGATCGAGGTGCCGTCGGGGGAGTAGGAGGCGGTGCCGTAGGAGGTGTCGGACGGGCCCGGGGTGAGCGCTTCGACGGTGGTGCCGTCGGGGTGGACGGTGTAGATGCCCCCGCCGGGGGCGTTGTCGGGGCCGGTCGGGTAGGTGGTGAAGACGATCCGGCTGCCGTCGGGGGACCAGTTGGCGCGCTCGCCGGCCCGCAGTTCCCACGGGGTCAGCCGGCGCATGCCGGTGCCGTCGGCGTTGACGACGTAGAGGGCGCTGGCGTTGGCGGGTTGGCCGGTGGCGCTGGTGCGGTAGGAGAAGACGAGCTGCTTGCCGTCGGGGGACCAGGCCGGGTCGGTGACGGCGCCGGAGTACGGGGTGTCGTTGGTCAGGAAGGTGACCCGCTGGGCGGTGGTCCCGTCGGGGGCGATCACGTAGAGGTCGCTGTACTGGATCTGCTCGGTCGTCGGGTCGACGCTGCCCCAGGTGCGGGTGAAGGCGAGCTGTCGGCCGTCCGGGGACCAGGAGGGTGCGGTCTCGGCCTCGTTGAGGCAGTCGGGGGCGCCGGTCTCGCAGAGCGCGCCGAGTTGCCGGGCGTTGCCGCCGTCGGCGCCGGTGGTCCAGATCCGGCCGGGGGATTCGCTGTCGGCACGGTCGAAGGCGAGGAGGGTGCCGTCCGGGGACCAGGCGGGGTGGTCGTCCCGGGTCCGGTCGGCGGGCTGGGTCAGCTGCCGGCGGGACCTGCCGTCGGCGGAGACGGCGAAGATCGCGCTGGTGAGGCGTTCCTGGTCGAGGAAGACCCGGCCGGCGATGAGGCCGTTGCGAGCGGTCGGGGCCGCGGGTGTGCCGGGCACCGCCGCGGGGTCCACCGCTCCGGGGGCGGCGTCACCGACGGCCGGGTCGACCGTGGACGTCGGGGCGGGGGTCGGTGACTCGGCGCGGATCTCGCTGAGCGGGATCTCGCCGGGCTGGGCGCCGCAGCCGGTGAGCAGGGCGCCGGCGAGCAGAAGGCCCGCACCGGCGCGGTGGCGGGTGCGGGCCCTGGTCGGGTCGGCGCGGTGGGCGGGGTCCGGGTGGCCGGTGGGGGTGGTCCGTGAGAGCCGTGGGCGGGTGCGGGTCATCCGCGTCTCATCTCCGTCTCCGATCCGCCCGGCGAGGCCGGGCGCGAGCCCCCCGAAGGAGCTGTCACTGTGTCAGATCGGAGCGGGCGGGCACGGGCGACACGCGACGTTCCGCGTCCGCTCGGAGACGGGGAGTCATCCGATCGCGGGGCAGGCGCGGCGGACCGGCGGGGCGGGCCCCGGGACGGTTCAGCCCCGGGTGGCGCGGCGTTCGGCCTCCGCCTCGTCCTCGGCCTCGGCGATCTCCAGGGTCGGCGCGGTGCCGCCGAGGTGGGCGGGCAGCCACCAGCTGTCCTCGGGCCCGGAGGGCTTGCCGGGGTACTCCCGCTGGGCCCGGTCGAGCATCTCCGTCATCGCGGCGCGCAGCCGCCGGGTGACCATCACGGGCTTGTCCTGGGGCGTCAGCACGATCGGCTCGCCGATCATGATGGTCACCGGGACGTGACGCTTGGTGAGGGTCTTGGGGCGGCCCTTGGTCCACAGCTGCTGGGTGCCCCAGAGGACGACCGGGAGCAGCGGGGCGCCGGAGTCGGCGGCCATCCGGGCGGCGCCGGTCTTGAACTTCTTCAGCATGAAGGAGCGGCTGATGGTCGCCTCGGGGAAGACGCCGACCACCTCGCCGGCCCGCAGCGCGCGGACTGCGGCCTCGTAGGCGGGCTGGCCGTCGGCGCGGTCGACCGGGATGTGCTTCATGCCGCGCATCAGCGGGCCGGAGACGCCGTGCTTGAAGACGTCGTCCTTGGCCATGAAGCGGGTCTTGCGCTTGCCGCCGCGGTAGGCGCCGAGGCCGGCGAAGAGGAAGTCGAGGTAGCTGATGTGGTTGCTCACGAGCACCGCTCCGCCCTTGGCGGGGATGTGTTCGGCGCCGACGATCCTGATGCGCACGTCGAGTGCGCGGAAGACGGTCAGCGCGGCGCCGATCACCGGCGGGTACACGAGCTCTGCCACGGTCAGTCCTGACTTCGACGGGCCTGGCGGCCCGGTACGGCGGGGACCCGCGGATCGTGTGCGGGGGCCGACCGGGGGCACGGCACACCGCGGCGGCCACGGGCGATACACGGAGATGATCCCCCGAACGGGCACCCGCTGTCACCTGAGGCGGGCCGTCGGGCCGGTATCCGGCGGTGTGACGTGCGTGATGAGCCCGGCCGGGAACTTTTCCCGGCCGGGCGTCCGGTCGGTTTTCCCCGCTCCGGGGGACCGGTGACCGTCGGTGTTCGGCAGGCGGAGCGGCCGGGCCGCGGAAGGGGCCGGGCGGTCAGGCGGCCAGGTCGACCCGGGCACGGGCACGGTGGACCAGCAGGTACAGCTCGCAGCCGAGGCAGTAGCCGAACGCCGCGTTGAGGAAGGCGGCGGCCAGCGCGAGCGCGGTCGCGAGCAGGCCGAGCCAGCCGATCCCGGCGAGCAGACCGACCGTGCCGACGGCCCCGAAGAGCAGGCCGACGCCCTGGGCGAACCGGGGCGGCCGTTCGTCCTCGGTCTCGGCGGGCGGCGCCAGCCGGGGGAGGACCAGAGTGCGGTAGAGCCAGCCGTAGGGGGAACGGCGCAGGCCGCCGACGGCGCCGAGGGCGAAGACGGCGGTCTGGAGGGCGAGCAGTGCGCCGCTGCCGGTGAGCAGGACGGCTATCAGGACGAGCGTGGTGAGGGCGGCGGCGAACCGCGGCCCGCGGGGGTCGATCTGCACGGGAGGACTCCGGGGCGGTGGAGGTGACGGGGCGCGCGGGCGGTTGTGCGGCGCGGGCGCCCGGGACGGCCGGGAAGCGTGTCAGCGACAGCGCGAGGCCGTGGTCCGGCACAGGTCGACCACCCGGCGGGTGGTCAGCAGCGGCTGTGCGGGGCGGTCGGAGTCCACCCGGTGATCGTACGCGGGTTCGGCCGGGTGGGTCGAGGGGGTTCGGTGGCCGGACCCGTCGTCGGTGGCCGCGCGGGGCGGGAGCAGACTGGGGGGATGACCGGGTTGGTGGTGTGCGTTGTGGTGCTCGTGGCCGCGAGCGCTTTCGGGCTGCTGCGGGCGAAGCGTGACGGGAGGCTGCGGGTGCGGACGAAGGACGGGGCGGTGCTGCTCTCGGCGGCGGAGCTGGGGGAGCCGCTCGGGGAGCGGGCGACGCTGGTGCAGTTCTCCACCGCGTTCTGCCAGCCGTGCCGGGCGACCCGGCGGGTGCTGGCCGAGGTGGCGGGGATGGTGGACGGTGTGGCGCACGTCGAACTGGACGCCGAGGAGCGGCTGGAGCTGGTGCGGCGTCTGGAGATCCTGCGGACGCCGACCGTGCTGGTGCTGGACGCCGGGGGCCGGGTGGTGCGGCGGGCGGCCGGGCAGCCGCGGAGGGCGGACGTGATCGCGGCGCTCGGGGAGGCGGTCTGACCCGGGCCGGGCCGGTCGGGGCCGGGTTCGAGGCGTACCCGGCGGGGCCGGTGCGCGCCACGGACGGTGGCACGCGGGCTCGGGAGGGGTCGGGCCGGCGCGTGACCGGGGCGCGCGGCGGCCCTCCGAGGTGAATCCGGTGGCCGAAGGGCAGCCCCGTGGGGTGGAGCCGGCCGGGGGCTGGGGCAGGATGGCCCTGACGGCAGTGCGCCGTCCCGCGGTCCGTGCCCGGACCGGGGGCCTTCCCGGGGCTGCCGAGGGGGCCCGGGGGACGCCCGGCCGGAACGGCGCGACGTAAGCTACTGGCGAGTAGTGACCGTCGGGATACTGGCGGGTATGCTGCCAGGAAGTTCCGGACCGGTACGGGAAACCGCTGACCGGAGCGGGTGCGTACCGTGTTCGCGCCCGCTTGCACAGCCGCAGCCGCCGGACGAGACCAGTACAGGAGACAGGCCGTGAGCTTGAGGATCGTTGTCTGTGTGAAGCACGTGCCGGATGCGACGGGTGACCGTCGTTTCGCGGACGATCACACCACCGACCGGGAGGGTGTG
>NZ_JBHJRC010000362.1:0-7694 GCF_042261735.1 Kitasatospora sp. NPDC056327
GGCACCGAACGGTGCGCGCCCCTTTACCACTTCTTTGCCCTGTGGACCAAGCCCCGATGCGCCCCCGGTGGCCGGAAATCGTCTGCGAACCGACCGCCGTGGCGCCGTCCGCCCCCTCCCACCTGCACCGTTTCGTGACCGCCCCCGGTGTAGACGGCAAAATCCGATATCCCTAAGGTATGCCTTAGCTAAGTGGGCGGTGGTGCCGGCACCGCCGTTGTTCCCGCCCGCGCTCAGCCCTGCCCTGAAACGCCCTGCCCTGACCGCTGGAGCCCGCATGTCCGCCCGTCGTTCCACCGCAGCCACGCTGCTCACCCTCGCCGTGGCGACCGCCGCACTGGCCGGATGCTCGCAGAAGAAGGACGACAAGGCCGCTGCCGACGCCGTCAAGGTCAACGCCACCGACACCGCGTGCGAGGTCTCGAAGACCACCTTCCCGGCCGGTCACGTCGTCCTCGACATCTCCAACAAGGGGTCGAAGACCACCGAGGTCTACGTCTACGCCGCCGGCGACAAGATCGTCACCGAGCGCGAGAACATCGGCCCGGGCACCAAGGCGACCATCAACGCCGAGATCAAGGCCGGTTCGTACGAGATCGCCTGCAAGCCGGGCATGGTCGGCGACGGCATCCGCCAGAAGATCACCGTCACCGGTGACGGCGGCTCGGCGGCGCCGGCCGACCCGCGGCTGACCGCGGCCGTCGACGCCTACCGCAAGTACGCCCAGGAGCAGGCCGACGCCACCATCCCGGCCGTCGAGGCGTTCGCCGCGGCGATCAAGGGCGGCGACCTGGAGAAGGCCAAGTCCCTCTACGCGCCGTCCCGCACCGGCTGGGAGCGGACCGAGCCGGTCGCCGAGAGCTTCGGGGACGTCGACCCGAAGACCGACACCCGCGAGGACGGTCTGGAGCAGGGCCAGGAGTGGACCGGCTGGCACAAGCTGGAGAAGTCGCTCTGGGCCGACGCGAAGATCGGCGACGACGAGAAGAAGCTCGCCGACCAGCTGGTCGCCGACCTGAAGGACTGGCAGAAGAAGATCCCCGAGGCGGAGATCACCGCGACCAGCATGGCCAACGGTGCCAAGGAACTGCTGGACGAGGTCGCCACCGGCAAGGTCACCGGCGAGGAGGACCGCTACAGCCACACCGACCTGGCCGACTTCGCCGCCAACGTCGAGGGCGCCAAGAAGGCCTACGAGCTGCTGAAGCCGGTCGCCTCCGAGAAGGACGCCGCGCTGGCGAAGACGCTGGACACCGAGTTCGCCGCCATCGAGACCCTGCTCGCCAAGTACAAGCAGGCGGACGGCGCCTACACCCCGTACGACAAGGTCACCGAGACCGAGCGCAAGACCTTCTCCGACGCGGTCAACTCGCTGGGCGAGCCGCTGTCGAAGCTGGCCGCCGCGGTGGTCGCGAAGTAACGCCCGCCGCCCGGTGCGCGCCGGCCAGTGGCGCGCACTGGGCACCGCACCGCGTACCGCACCGCACCCGCACTCCGCCGTGGCGGCCCCGTGGCCGCCGCGGCATCCGTGAGTCAGCACAGAGAAGGGTCCACCCGCCCATGGACGCCGAGAGCGCCGAGAAGCCCGAGAGCGCCGACCGCCCCGCGGGGCAGCAGCCGGCCGCCGTCACCACCGCCGACCGCGCCGCCGTCAGCCGCCGTGCCGTGATCGGCTGGGCGGGCGCCGGCGTCGCGCTGGGCGCCGCCGCGGTCGGCTCGGTCGCCGCCGCCACCCGCCAGGACGACGACGCCCCGGCACAGGCTGCCGCGGCCGCCGCGGACATCCCCTTCTACGGCGACCACCAGTCCGGCATCGCCACGCCGGTCCAGGACCGGCTGCACTTCGCCTCCTTCGACGTCTCCGCGTCGGCCACCCGGGACTCCCTGGTGCGGATGCTGAAGGAGTGGACCAGGGCCGCCGCCGCGATGACCGGCGGGCGCGAGGTCGGCAGCGGCGCGGCCAGCGGCCTGCCCGAGGCGCCGCCGGACGACACCGGCGAGGCGCTGGGCCTGCCGGCCTCCCGGCTGACCCTCACCGTCGGCTTCGGCCCGACCCTGTTCGAGAAGGACGGCGTCGACCGCTTCGGCCTGGCGGCCAGGCGGCCCGAGGCCCTGATCGACCTGCCGAAGTTCAAGGGCGACAACCTGGACCCGCAGCGCAGCGGCGGCGACCTGTGCATCCAGGCCTGCGCCGACGACCCGCAGGTCGCCGTGCACGCGATCCGCAACCTCGCCCGGATCGGCATGGGCACGGTCAACATCCGCTGGTCCCAGCTGGGCTTCGGCAAGACCTCCTCGACCACCCCGGACGCCCAGACCCCGCGCAACATGATGGGCTTCAAGGACGGCACCCACAACATCGCGGGCACCGACACCGCGAGGCTGGCCGAGCACGTCTGGGCCGCCCCCGGCGAGGGCCCGGAGTGGATGACCGGCGGCTCCTACCTGGTCGCCCGCCGGATCCGGATGCACATCGAGACCTGGGACCGCACCTCGCTCAAGGAGCAGGAGGACGTCTTCGGCCGGACCAAGGGCGAGGGCGCCGCGTACGGCCGGACCAAGGAGCACGAGGACCCGGACCTCAAGGCGATGCCGCAGGACGCGCACGTCCGCCTCGCCCACCCGGACTCCAACGGCGGCCACATGATCCTGCGCCGCGGCTTCTCCTTCACCGACGGCACCGACGGCCTCGGCCGGCTCGACGCGGGCCTGTTCTTCCTGGCCTACCAGCGGGACAGCCGCAAGGCCTTCGTCCCGCTCCAGCAGCGGCTCGCGGCCTCCGACGCGCTCAACGAGTACATCCAGCACGTGGGTTCGGCCCACTTCGCCTGCCCCGCGGGCGTCCGCAAGCCCGGCGAGTGGTGGGGCCAGGCCCTCTTCGGCTGAGCCCGACCTCCCACCCGTCTCGCCCGTACCACCTCTTCACCCCCCAGGAGCCAGCGTGTTCGCCAACTACCTGATCGGCCTGCGCGAAGGACTCGAAGCCAGCCTGGTCGTCTGCATCCTCATCGCCTACCTGGTCAAGACCGGCCGCCGGGACAGCCTCCGGCCCGTCTGGGCGGGCGTCGGCGTCGCCGTCGTCCTCAGCCTGGGCTTCGGCGCCGTGCTGCAGTACGGCTCGACCCAGCTCAGCTTCGAGGCGCAGGAGGCGCTCGGCGGCACGCTGTCGATCATCGCCGTCGGTCTGGTCACCTGGATGGTGTTCTGGATGCGCCGCACCGCCCGCCACCTGAAGTCCGAGCTGCACGGCAAGCTGGACGCGGCCCTCGCCATGGGCACCGGCGCGCTGGTGGTCACCGCCTTCCTGGCGGTCGGCCGCGAGGGCCTGGAGACGGCGCTGTTCATCTGGACGGCCGTCCAGGCCACCGAGGACGGCTACAACCCGATCGTCGGCGCGGCGCTCGGCCTGCTGACCTCGGTGGTGCTGGGCTGGCTGTTCTACCGGGGCGCGCTGAGGATCAACCTGGCGAAGTTCTTCACCTGGACCGGCGCCATGCTGGTCGTGGTCGCCGCGGGCGTGCTGGCCTACGGCGTGCACGACCTCCAGGAGGCCGGCTGGCTCGGCGGCCTGCACCAGGCGGCCTTCGACATCAGCAGCACCATCCCGAAGGACAGCTGGTACGGCACCCTGCTCAAGGGCGTCTTCAACTTCCAGCCCGACCCGACGGTCCTCCAGCTCGCCGTCTGGGAGGCCTACCTCGGCCCGGTGCTGACCGCGTTCCTGGTCGGCACCGCCGGCGGCGGCCCGGCCAAGCCGGTCGCCCCGAAGCCGGTGGAGGCCGAATCGGCCGCCTGAGCGAACGATTCGAGCCTCGCAGGACCCCCGACCGCCCCGTCCGGCCACCCGCCGGACGGGGCGGTCCGCGTTGTGCGCGGACGCCGGGAGCTGACTGCGAGTCAAAGTTCACCTGGCGGCTCTACCCGCGTAAACCCCCTGCGCCGCATGCTGGTTGGCAACCCGGGCCGGTTCCCGCCCGGGGGCTCTCCCCTGCCCTCCTCGACCCAGGAGTCCCCCGCATGTCCGCGATCTCCGCCATACGCGCCCCCCGCCGCGTCCTGGCCGCCGCCTTCGGCGCCCTGCTGCTCGCCCTCACCACGCTGCTGACCGGCGCCGGCACCGCCCAGGCCGCCCTGCCGACCCCGGTCTCGGCCGCCACCGCCCGCAGCTACCTCGCCTCCATCGCGGTGACCGCCGAGTCCCACGAGAGCACCTACGACCGTGCGCTCTTCCCGCACTGGATCACCGTCTCCGGTACCTGCAACACCCGGGAGACGGTCCTCAAGCGGGACGGCAGCAACGTCGTCACCGACTCCAGCTGTGCCTCGGTCAGCGGCAGCTGGTTCTCGGTCTACGACAACGTCACCACCACCAGCGCCTCGACCTTCGACATCGACCACCTGGTCCCGCTCGCCGAGGCCTGGCGCTCGGGCGCCTGGGCCTGGACCACCGCCCAGCGCCAGGGCTTCGCGAACGACCTGACCCGCCCGCAGCTGATCGCCGTCTCCGCGAGCTCCAACCGCTCCAAGGGCGACCAGGACCCGGCCGGCTGGCTGCCGCAGGCCTCGTACCGCTGCACCTACGCCCGCGCCTGGGTGCAGGTGAAGTACTACTACGGTCTCTCCGTCGACAGCGCGGAGAAGAGCGCGCTCTCCTCGATCCTCAACGGCTGCTGAGGAAACGTTCGTCCGCACCCGCGCCCGCTGTGACGCGCCGGACCGCCACCGGCCGGCCGGTCACCCGGCCGGGCCCGGAACCCCGTAGCGGGGTGCGCCCGGGCAGCCGGCGCGCGGTGCCCGAGAGCACGCCGCCCGCCGGGAGGGATCCCGGCGGGCGGCGGTGCGGAGGGGGCGGCGGCGGAACCGCTACCCGCTCTTGATGGCGCCCAGGATGTCCGTCCGGGCCGCCCGGCGGGCCGGCCAGAGCGCGGCGAACAGGCCGACCAGCGCGGCGGCGGCCAGGAAGAACGCGATCTGCAGCGGCGGCACGACCAGGGACATGTCCTTGAACGAGTTCGCCATGGAGCGGGTGCCGGCCCAGGCGATGACGACGCCGAGCAGCACGCCGACCACCCCGCCGAACAGCGCGATCATCAGCGACTCCAGCCGGACCATCCGGCCGATGCCGCGGCGGTCCAGACCGATCGCCCGCAGCATGCCGATCTCCCTGCGGCGCTCGAACACCGACATCGCCATGGTGTTGATCACGCCGAGCACCGCGACCAGCACGGCCATGCCGAGCAGCCCGTACATGGTGTTCAGCATGAAGGACACGATCCGGCTGTTCTCCGCCTTGATGTCCTTCTCGCCCTTGACGGTGATCAGCGGGTTGCCGCCGGTGGCGTCGCGCAGCGCCTGCTTGAGCGCCGGGGTCGGACCGTCGGCGCCCTTGACCAGGACCTTCTCCAGGCCGGTGCCGGGCGCCGCGTGCGGGCCCACCACCTGGTCGGGGGCGACCAGCCCGGAGACCACGGTGTTGCCCTCGACCAGGGCGCCGACGGTCAGGGTGCCGCCGGTCCCGTCGGGGTAGGTGACGTCGAGCGTCGAGCCGACCGCGAGGCGGTTGCGCTCGGCGTAGCCGGTGGTGGCGATCAGCCTGCCCTGCTTGAGCGCGTCGGCCGAGCCGGCGGTGAACTCCAGGTCGGTCAGCCGGTCGAAGGTGGTCGCGTCGACGGCGGTGAGGACCGGGGTGTCGTCACCGGCCTCCACCCGGACCTCGCGCACGACGCTCGTCGCGGTGACCCCGGGGGTCCTGGCGATCTGGCCGGCGACCTCGGGGGAGAGCGTCGAGAAGTTCTCCATGGCCACGGTGTAGTCGGCCTTGAGATCGCTCGTGGTGGCCGCGTCGACGGCCTTGTTGACCGAGGCGCCGACCACGCTCAGCGCGGTGATCAGGGTGACGCCGATGGTGAGCGCCGAGGCGGTGGCGGCGGTGCGGCGCGGGTTGCGCACCGCGTTCTCGCGGGCCAGCCTGCCGGGCGTGCCGAACAGCCCGCGCAGCACCGGGGCGAACAGGGCGATCACCGGGCGGGACAGCAGCGGGGTGAGCACGAACACGCCGATCATCAGCGCGGCGGAGCCCACGCCCACCAGGGTGGTCGACTCGGCGGCCACGCCGCCGAGCAGGCCGGCGGCGCCGAACGCGGAGAGGACCAGGCCGATGCTGTTGCGGATCACCAGGGACTTGTGGGTGGCGGGCTGCTCGGCCGAGCTCATCGCGGCGATCGGGGCGATCCGGGAGGCGCGCAGCGAGGGCAGCAGGGCGGCCAGCACGGTCACCACGGTGCCGACGGCGATCGAGCCGATCACCGTGGAGGGGGCGATCACCAGCGGCCCGTCCGGCAGGTTGGCCTCCATCGGGCCGTTGAGCAGGGAGCGCAGGCCGGTGGCGATGCCGATGCCGGCGAGCAGGCCGCCGACGGAGGCGGTCAGGCCGACCAGCAAGGCCTCGGCCAGCACCGAGAGGGTGACCTGCTTCCGGCTGGCGCCGACGGCGCGCAACAGGGCGAGCTCCTTGGTGCGCTGGGCGACCAGCATGGTGAAGGTGTTGGCGATGATGAAGATGCCGACGAACAGCGAGATGGCGGCGAAGACCAGCAGGCCGGTGGCCATGCCCTTGGTGGCGGCGGCGATCATCCGGTCCTGCTCGGCCGCGAGCTCGCGGCCGGTGCGGGCCTCGATGTCGTCGGAGGCGGGCAGGGTCTGCCGGACGGCGGTGAGCAGCGCGGCGTCGTCGGTGCCGGGCCTGCCCTTGACGTCGATCTCGGCGAACCGGCCGGGGCTCAGGTAGAGCTGCTGGGCGGTGGCGGTGTCGAAGGCGGCGAGCGAGCCGCCGGAGACGACCCGGGGGTCGTTGGTGTTCACGGTGCCGGTGAGGGTGAGCTCCATGACCGGGCCGTTGACGGCGACCCGGACGGTGTCGCCCACCTTGTAGCCGCCCTTCTCGGCGGTCCTGGTGTCCAGTGCGACCTCGCCGGGGTTGCGCGGGCCGCGGCCGTCGACCAGCGGGTAGCGCGGGTCGGTGCCGTCGGTGCCGGGGACGTAGTTGGTCCCGGTGGTGGCGAAGCCGCTGCCGATCAGCGCGCCCTTGCGGTCGGCGATGCCGGCGAATCCGGTGACCACGCCGCGGGCCTCGGCGGTGCCGGGCAGGGCGGCGATCGCCTTGCGGGTGTCCTCGGTGAGGGAGGGGCCGCGCGAGGCCCTGCCGCCGTGGTCGTACCCCGTGCCGACCGCGCCGCTGTCGCTGACGGTGACGGCGATGTCGGTGTAGCTCTTGGCACCCTGGGCGCGCATGGCGCTGCCGAGGGTGTCGGTGAAGACGAGGGTGCCGGCCACGAAGGCGGTGCCGAGGAGGACGGCGAGCGTCGTCATCAGCAGCCGGGCCTTGTGGGCCAGCACGTTGCGCAAAGCTGTGCGGTACATGGAGGGGAGTCAGTCCTGAGGGTCGTGGGGACGGCGGCCGGTGACGGCCCGGGCCGGTGGGTGCGACGGGGGACGGCCGGCCGCGGGGGACGGCCGGTGCCGTGGCGTCAGCTGGTGCGGCCCTTGGCGTCGAAGCGGCGCATGCGGTCCAGGACGGTGTCCGCGGTGGGGTTCACGAGCTCGTCGACGATCCGGCCGTCGGCGAGGAAGACGACGCGGTCGGCGTAGGAGGCGGCGACGGGGTCGTGGGTGACCATGACGACGGTCTGGCCGAG
>NZ_JBHJRC010000363.1:0-7684 GCF_042261735.1 Kitasatospora sp. NPDC056327
GGCCCCATCGGGCCCGCCCCTCCACCGCGTCCGCCGTCCGCCGTCAGCCCCGCAGGGCCGCCAGCTGCTGCTCGAACGGAACCACCGTCTCCTGCTCCGGCTCGTCCGCCGTCCGCCCGCCGGGGGCGCGGCCGGCGAGCAGGCCCGCCAGCTCCCCGGCCGCCCGGTCGATCCGCCCCGGGAGGGTGTCGGTGAGCCGGTCGCCCGTGGTGCCCCAGTCGTCGGTGGCCGCGTAGACCGCGGTCGGCACGACGACCGAGCGCAGGTAGGAGAACAGCGGCCGCACCGCGTGCTCCAGGGCCAGCGAGTGCCGGGGCGTGCCCCCGGTGGCGGCGATCAGCACCGGCTTGCCGGTGAGGGCGTCGGGGTCGAGCACGTCGAAGAACGACTTGAACAGCCCGCTGTACGAGGCCGCGAAGATCGGCGTCACCGCGACCAGCCCGTCGGCGCGGGTGACCGCGCCGACGGCCTCCCGCAGCGCGGGGCCCGCGAATCCGGTGACGAAGTTGTTCGCGATGTCGGTGGCGAGGTCGCGCAGTTCGACCACCGTCACGTCCACCTCGCGCCCCTCGGCGGCGAGCCGGCGCACCGTCGAGTCGCCGAGCCGGTCGGCGAGCAGGCGCGTCGAGGACGGCTTGCTCAGACCGGCGCTGATGACCACCAGCTGGTACGCGGTCACTTGGTCACCTCCACGTTCTCCTCCGTGCTCCGGGCGTCCTGCTCCTGGCGGGCCCGGTCGGCCGCCACCAGGGTGGCGTGGGTCGGCGCGTCCGGGACGCCCGCCGGGCGGCCCTTGGCGAACTCCTCGCGCAGCACCGGCACGACCTCCTCGCCGAGCAGGTCCAGCTGTTCGAGGACGGTCTTCAGCGGCAGGCCGGCGTGGTCCATCAGGAACAGCTGGCGCTGGTAGTCGCCGAAGGTGTCGCGGAAGGCCAGGGTCTTCTCGATGACCTCCTGCGGGCTGCCGACGGTGAGCGGGGTCTCCGCGGTGAACTCCTCCAGCGACGGCCCGTGCCCGTAGACCGGCGCGTTGTCGAAGTAGGGGCGGAACTCGCGCACCGCGTCCTGCGAGTTCCTGCGCATGAACACCTGGCCGCCGAGGCCGACGATCGCCTGCTCGGGGGTGCCGTGCCCGTAGTGGGCGAAGCGCTCCCGGTAGAGGTTGATCAGCTTCTTGAAGTGCTCCTTGGGCCAGAAGATGTTGTTCGCGAAGAAGCCGTCACCGTAGTAGGCGGCCTGCTCGGCGATCTCCGGGCTGCGGATCGAACCGTGCCAGACGAACGGCGGGACGCCGTCCAGCGGGCGCGGGGTGGCGGTGAAGGACTGCAGCGGCGTGCGGAAGCGGCCGGACCAGTCCACCACGTCCTCGCGCCACAGCTGGTGCAGCAGCGCGTAGTTCTCGATCGCGAGCGGGATGCCCTGGCGGATGTCCTTCCCGAACCACGGGTAGACCGGGCCGGTGTTGCCGCGGCCCATCATGAGGTCCACCCGGCCGTCGGCGAGGTGCTGGAGCACCGCGTAGTCCTCGGCGATCTTCACCGGGTCGTTGGTGGTGATCAGCGTGGTGGAGGTGGAGAGGATGATGCGGTCGGTCTGCGCGGCGATGTAGCCGAGCAGCGTCGTGGGCGAGGACGGCACGAACGGCGGGTTGTGGTGCTCGCCGGTCGCGAAGACGTCCAGGCCGACCTCCTCCGCCTTGCGGGCGATGGCCACGGTCGCCTTGATCCGCTCGTGCTCGGTCGGGGTGCGGCCGGTCGTGGGGTCGGGGGTGACGTCGCCGACGGTGAAGATTCCGAACTGCATGGTGCTCACCACACTCCTGGTGGATCCCGCTGACGGATCCCGGTTCAGGATCCGATTGTCAAAGTTTCAACCACCTTAGCATCCGCACCCGCGGTTGTATTCCCCTGGGCGCCCGGACCCTGGCCCGGGACCGCACTGCGGCCCCGCAGTGCGTCCGGGAGCAGGGTCAGCAGACCGGCGACGGCCATCCCCGCACCCAGCCAGAGCACGGCGCGCAGACCCCAGGCGTCGATGGCGAGGCCGCCGAGCAGCGAGCTGAGGATGACACCGAGCGTGATGAACGAGTTGTGGACGGTGTTCACCAGCGGCCGGGCGTTGCCGATCCGCTGGACCCGCGAGGCCATCGCCGGATTCATGGTGACGCCGACCAGGCCGACCCCGAGCAGCAGCCCGACCGCCGGCACCCGCAGCTGGGCGAAGAGCGCGAGCCCCGCCAGGAAGACGGTGTTCAGCGCGAGGCCGACGGCCATCACCGGCAGCGCGTACCGGTCGGCGAGCCGGCCGACCACGGTGTTGCCGACCACGGTCGCCGCGCCGTAGGCCACCAGCAGCAGCGGGACGGACCCGGCCGAGAAGCCGGCGAGGTCGGTGAGGACCGGATTGACGTAGCTGAAGAGGGTGAAGGTCGCGCCGATGATCAGGGTGCTGGTGACGAAGGCCAGCCAGAGCCGCGGATTGCGCAGGGCGCCCAGCTCGGCACGGAGCGAGCCGCCGCCCTCGCCGTGGCCGGCGCCCGACACCCCGGCCGCGGTGCACAGCGCGACGGCCACCGTGAGCACGGCCACCGCCCAGAACGCCGCCCGCCAGCCGAGGCGCTCGCCGATGACGGTGGCCAGGGGAAGCCCGAGCAGGGTGCCGAGCATCAGGCCGTTCATCAGCACGGCGATCGCCCGGCCGCGCAGCTCGGGGCGGGCCAGCCGGACGCAGAGGGAGATCGAGATGCCGAAGAAGGCCTGCGCGGCGATGCCGCTGATCACCCGGGCCACCAGCATCACCGGATAGCCGGTGGCGGTCGCGGCGAGCAGGTTGCCGACCAGGAAGATCCCGAACAGGATCATCAGGGCGGACTTCTGACGGAGCCTCAGTAGCGGGACGGCGAGGAACGGACCACCGAAGGACATCGCGACCGAGAAGGCCGTGATCAGGTAGCCGATCTGCGGGACGGTCGCGTCGAGCCCCTCCGCGAGCTGCGGCATCAGCCCGGCGACGGCGAACTCGCTGGTCACCATCGCGAAGATGCCGAGCGCGAGGACATAGACGGCACGTGGCATGGGAGCACTCCCCCCGGAAGTTCCGGATAGTTTTGTATTGATCAGTACAGAATCAGGACACGGCGGGGCACGGGAGGACCGGGGAGCGGACCTCCCGTGCGGCGGCCGCAACGATCAGGGCGTGAGCGCGTCCAGTCCGGTGGCGGCGACGGCCTCGACCGCCGCCCGGTCGGCCCCGCCCTTGGCCGCCACCCGCAGGCCGGCGATCAGCGCGTTCACGAACCGCGCCAGTTCCCCCGCCTTCCGCCGGCCGGCGATCTCGCCCGACCGCTGCCCGGCCTCGATCGCCCCGCGCAGCGCGGCGAGCCGCACTTCCTGGTCCCGGGCCAGCATCGCGTCGGCGTCCGCGTCGCGCCCGGACAGCTCGACGATGGTGTTCACGGTCAGGCAGCCGATGCTGCGCCCCTCCGGGCGCCGCTCGAACTCCCCCTCCACCACCCGCGCCAGCAGGGTCCGGATCCGCTCCAGCGGGGGCAGCTCCGGATCCTCCAGCAGGGCGACCTGCGGGATGGTCATCAGGTCGATGTAGCGGGCCAGCGCCCGCTTGAACAGCTCGTGCTTGCTGGTGAAGGTGTTGTAGATGCTGCTCCGCCCGAGGCCGGTCGCCGCGCAGAGGTCCTGCGTGGAGGTGGCCTCGTAGCCGTTCGCCCAGAACGCCAGCATCGCCGCGTCGAGCGCCCGGGCCTCGTCGAAGGTGCGCGGTCTCGCCATGACAGCACGGTAGCTTTTTGGACCGTTCGGTGCAATACGGTTCGCGAAGCGCGGCGCGGCCGGCGGGTCCGGGGGTGTGCGCGACGGGAGCGGGCGGAGCCGGGGACGTGCGGCGGGAGCGGCGGGCGCGCCGGCGGTCCCGGAGCGTGCGCCGGAGCGGGGGGCGACAATGGGAGGGCCGGGGCCGGTCGGCCGGAGTTCCCGAAGGGCGGCGAAGCGATGGCGGCGTACATCGCGGTGAGCGCGGTGAGCCACGAGGGCCTGGTGCGCGGGCGCAACGAGGACAGCGTCACCGTCGGCCCGTGGACGCTCTGCGCGACCGTCACCGTCAACCCGCAGACCCTGCTCTTCCCGCTCGGCCCGCCCTGCGTGGTCGCGGTCGCCGACGGCCTCGGCGGCCACCCCGGCGGCGAGGTCGCCAGCGCCCTGGTCGCCCGGCGGCTGGCGGCGGCCGGGCCGGGGCTCGACGGCGAGGAGGACGTCCGGGAGGCCCTGCAGTCCTGCAACCGGGAGGTGTACGCGGCGGCCGCGGACGAGCCCGGTCTGGCCGCGATGGGCACCACGGTGGCGGGCGTGCTGCTGCTGGAGGAGCGGGCGGTGACCTTCAACGTCGGCGACAGCCGGGTCTACCGGATCGGCGACGGCGGGCTGCGGCGGGTCAGCGTGGACGACAGCCCGCCGCTGCCGCCCGGACGGCGCACCACCGCGCTGGTCACCCAGACCCTGGGCGGCTCGGCCGGCCTCACCTCCGTCGAACCGCACGTGCGCAGCGCGCCGCTGGCCGTGGGCGACCGGTACCTGGTGTGCAGCGACGGACTGACCGACCCGGTACCGGAGGAGGAACTTTCCGCGCTGCTCGGCCGCCCCGCCGCGGACGACGAACGGGCCGACGGGCGGGCGGCGTTCGAGCTCTGGAAGGCCGCGATCGGGGCCGGCGGGCCGGACAACATCACGCTCGCCCTGGTGCGGATCGGCGCGTAGCGGCCCCCGGTGCGGGGAGGGCCCCGGCACGGTGCCGGGGCCCTCGGTGACGCGGTGGTTCTCGGAAAGGAACTCCGGTGTCAGTACTCGGCCTTGACGGTCACGCCGGAGAAGCCGTCCTGGGAGTGGAGGCTCAGGAAGACGTAGCCGGCCTGCGGGTTGGTGACGGTGAGGGTCTCGCTGCTGGTGCCGGCCGTGGCCGACTTCGCGGTGTAGGCGTTGGTGTACGCCCAGCCGCCGCCGTTGTAGTAGAGGTCGGCGTTGCCGGTGCCGCCCGTGCTGGTGAGCTTCAACTGCTGCACCCCGGCCGGGAGGTAGAGGTAGAAGTGCGCGTAGTTACCGGCGGTCGCGGCGACGGCGGCACGGCGGCAGTTCCTGTCCAGCTGCCGGGCGTCGCCGCCGGAGCACTCGGGGGTGCCCGCCACGGTGACGTTCTGCCGGGAGCTCGCGGTGGCGCCCTTGTCGTCGGTCACCGTGAGGGTGACGGTGTAGGTCCCGGCCTTCGCGTAGGACTTGACCGGGTCGGCGGTGTTGGCGGTGGTGCCGTCACCGAAGTCCCAGGCGCGGGACGCGATGCGGCCGTCCTGGTCGGTGGAGCGGTCGGTGAAGGTGACGGCCAGCTCGTCGACCGAGGCGGTGAAGGCGGCGGTGGGGGCCTGGTTGCCCCCCGGGTTGCTGCCGCCGCCGCAGGCCCCGGCCGCGCAGGCGGTCAGCCAGGAGTCGAAGTCGGCGTCGTAGCGGGTGCCGATGGTGGTCTTGAGGATGGTGCGGGCGCCGTTCCAGTCGCCGGCGCGGTACTTGGCGAGCACCGCGTCCAGGTCGCCGCGGTGCTTCTCCAGCATGTAGCGGACGGCCAGGTAGCCCCAGCGGTAGACCCGCTCCTGGTCACCGTAGCCGGTGTCGAAGAGGTCGGAGAGCCGGTAGGTGTGGCGGCCGGCGGCGGTGATCGCCGCGTCGTAGGTCTCCTTGCGGTACCCGTACGACACGTACTCGGCGAAGCCCTCGACCCACCAGATGGTCGGGGTGGTCATGCCGGCGTCGAAGTCGCCGTACATGTTGAACCGGCCGTCGAGGTAGTGCGTGTACTCGTGGTTGAGGTTCCAGATCTGGAAGTCCGGACGCGCCCAGTCGGCCTCGTAGGCGAGGAAGCGCGGCTGGTTGCCGGCCGTGTTCGGCTTGCCCTCCAGGTACATGCCGCCGTTGTTGGTGTCGATGCCGTAGATACCGGCCGCGAACACCCCGTAGTCGAACCGGCCGTGGAAGACGATGACCTCGATCGTGGTGTTCCGGTCGTCCGCGACCGGACCGTTGTCCTTGGCGACGGCGTGGAAGTAGGCGTCCTGCCCGTTGAGGCTGGCGCACGTGGTGGCGAGCCGGCCGGCGTCGAGCGCCTGGGCGAGGACCTTGATGCTCGGGCTGCAGCTGTGGCTGACCGTCAGGACGGATGCCTTCAGCCTGGCGGGGGCGTCGCAGGTGCCGAAGTACGCGCAGTTGCCCGCGTCGTAGGCGTCGGCCATCTCCGCGACTGCGGCCCACTGGTAGGCGGTGGCGCCGCTCGGCGAGGAGCGGTCGGCGAGCCCCTTCAGCAGCGGGCGGGCCTTGGGCTGGAGCGCGGGGTACTGCAGGAAGCGGCCCAGCTCACGGGTCGCGTTGTAGACCAGGAAGGTGTAGTCGCCGCCGAGCAGGGCGCTGTTGGCGGCCGTGAAGGAGTAGAGCGCGTCCAGCACGCTCGGGTCGGCCTTCACCGCATCGGCGAAGCCCGTCGCCTGGTGTCCGCGCCACAGCACGGTGAACACGCTGTTGAGCGCGTCGCCCATCCGGACCGGGTTGTGGGTGGCGGCGTCGTACGCGCCCAGCAGGCGCTTGACCACCGGCAGGTAGCGGATGTTCTCCTGGGCGCTGTCGATCAGGGTGATCGCCTCGCCGAGGGTGGCCGCGTTGGCTGCGGTGACGTCCCGGGAGCGCGGGCTGTTGAAGAAGCCGTCCAGCGCGCCGCGGATCGAGGACTGCAGGGCGGTGCCGTAGGTGCCGACGTCGGAGGCGTGGTACCACTGCACGTAGTAGCCGGCCCGCAGGAAGAGCACCAACTGGCCGACCGAGGTGGAGTTGTCGCCCGGGTAGCTCGCGGCGGCGGTGCGCAGGGCGTCCGCCACGGTGACCATCTGCGCCTCGCGGAACGCGCCGCGCGCGTCCGTGCCGGTCAGCAGGAACAGGTCGTTGATGCAGCCGAGGTCGGCCGCCCTCACGGCCTGGACCAGGGCACTGCCGGTGCGTCCGGTGAAGTCGGAGACGGTGCAGGCCTGCTCGGCGAGGGCCGCGGGGGCACCCTCACCGAACGCCTTGGCCAGCTCGGCCTTCCGCTCGGCCTTGGAGAGGGTCTCGGCACGGTCGGGAACCGTGGTCGAGAACGGGGCGCGCTCACGCGCGGGCACCGAGGTGTGCCGGTGCGGGGTGTCCGGCGAGCCACCGATCGCGGGCTGCGGGGCGAGGCCGGCCGGCCCGGCCGAGGTGGCGGGCGCGCCGCCGCCGGACGGCGCCGCCGCGGCGGGGGCGGCCTCGGCGCGCGGGGTGAACAGTCCGACCGCCACGAATATCGCGATCAGGAGCGTCAGCAGCCTTGCTGCCAAAGGCTGTTGGTGCAGGGAACGTGCGGTTCTCACGTGGGGGCCTCCGGGCCTGTTTCGGCCGCATGGGGGTACGGCCGGTCGGGTGGTGAGGACCGTGGCGGTGACGCCGTTGGGGCGGCGGCCACCGAGCACCGGTGGGGAGTGTGACATGTACAATTGCACGCATCACATGGCGAGGGAACCCCTCGGAACCGATGAATGACCCCCAAGCGGCGCTTCCGCACAGGAAGTTCACGAAACAGGCACATCGCAGCATGAAGGGGACACCAAAGGGCCGCCGGTCGGAAGACC
>NZ_JBHJRC010000364.1:0-7634 GCF_042261735.1 Kitasatospora sp. NPDC056327
GCTCCGGGCCCGCCCCCACCCGTCCCCGCGGGCTACCCGTGCCGCAGGGCCGTCCGCCGCCGCAGCGCGGCGCCCGCGCCCACGAGCGCGGTGGCGCCCAGGGCCGCCGCCGCCGTCACGGCGGGCAGCGCGGTACCGCCGCCCGCCGGGCCGCCGGCGGTCTCCGGGGCGCCGGGCTCGTAGCCGCCGCCCCTGCCCGCCCGGTCGTACGCCGAGCCGGGCAGCTTGTCGCCGTACCGCTGCCGGACGAGGTCCCGGTAGCCGGCCAGGCTCACCCCGGCCTCGCCCACCGAGCGGCGGGCGTCCTCGTCCAGCGGCAGCACCCGGCCGTCCCGCAGCACGTACCAGGCGTCGATCTGCGGCTCGCGGAACGCCGTCCCGCCACCGCCGGCCGCCGCCCGCGCCGCGTAGTCGCTCTCGTCGCCGCCGGTGGCGATGTTGACGACCCGCCAGGCGCCGTCGCGCTTCACCGTCCAGACCGAGGCGACCCGGCCGTCCGCCGCGACCACCCGGCTCGCCGTGAACTCCGCCCGGGCCACCGGGGCGCCCGGGGTGCCGGACACGAAGCCCGCGTCCAGCGTGTACACCGGCACGGGGTCCCCGTCCGGCCGGGGACCGGCCACCGGCGCCGCCGCGGGGGCTCCGGCGGCGGACGGTCCGGCAGACGGGGCACCGGTACGGGCGAAGAAGCGGCCCACCTGGTCGAGCACCGCCGGGCTCCGCACCGCGCCGCCGGAGGCGGCCAGCTCCGCCGCGGGCACCGGCTCGGGAACCCCGGCGGAAGCGGCCGGGGCGCCGGGTGCGGGGGCGGCGGAGGCCGCCGCCGCGAGCACCGGGCCCAGGCCGGCGGCGAACAGGACGGCCACCGCGCCGCGGACGGCCGCGGCCCTGCGCATGCTGCTGCTCATGTCGCCCCTCACGCGCCGATCCGGTACAGGGAGTGGGTCCAGGAGAACGTGCCGTTGGACACGTAGTAGTTGTAGTCCGCCCAGTTGTAGCGGCGGTTGGAGGGCCAGGGGTCGCCCCAGTAGACCCAGTTGCTGCCGGTGTCGTACCCGTAGACGACGTGCATGTGGCCGCCGCCGGAACTCCACTGGATCCGGGTCTCCACCGGTCGGTCGGCGTTCACCTCGGTCTGCACCGTGGCGTAGCGCAGGTAGCCGGAGACGTACGAGCCCGGGTTGATGCCGATCCGGCCCAGGGCGTTCTGCACGTCGCCCAGGGTGGCCTGGTTGTTGGGGCAGGCGGAGTTGGCCGAGCGGCCGAACGCGGCGTTGCAGAACTGGTTCTGGCTGTAGCCGTAGCCGTACCAGGTGGCGATGGTGTTGCCGCTCGCCGCCCAGCACCAGTTGCTCTGCTCCTGCTGCTGCATGGTGATGTTGAGCTTCCGGTAGGTGCCGGCCAGATCGGCCGAGGCGCCCGCCGCGGCGGCGGGCCGCACCCGTTGCGTTCCGGACGCGGCCGTGGGGGCGGCCTGGGCCGGGCCGGCGGCCACGGCGCCGAACGCCGGGCCGAGGACGGCGAGCGCGAGCACCGAGACGGTGCGGCGCGGACGGATCCGTGCGAATGACATGGGGATGTCCTCCTTGCGACAGGCAGAGGAGTCGTGGGGTGTGGGGGTGCGGTCCGGATCGCGCCACCGAGCATCGCGCCGGCGACCGGGCCGGTCAACGCCCCGCGGAGCCCCTCCGGCGGGGTGTGAACGGGCCCGCAGCGCTGTGAACACCGGCACCGGAACCCCCGCCGGGAACGTCCGGACCGGTGACAAACCCCCCTCCACATGTGAATATTCACGACCGACCGGGTCCACCGCCGCGGCCCCTCCGGCCGGCCCGTCCCGCCCGGTCCCGTCCAGAGGAGGCCGCATGCGGCGGACCGACCGTCCCGATCTCGCCACCGCGCTGCGCACGGGCCCGTTCGACCTCGCCCTGCGCACCGCCATCGCGGCCCGCGGTCTCGCCCTGCACCGCGTACGCGACCACCTCGCACTGCGCGGCGTCCACGTCGGGGTCACCAGCCTCAGCTACTGGCAGCAGGGCAGGCGCCGCCCCGAGCGGGCCGAGTCCCTGCGCGCGGTACGGGAGTTGGAGCGCGTCCTGGATCTTCCCGCGCACTCGCTCACCCGGCTGCTCGGCCCCCGGCGCGGCGCGCCCGCCGCCCCGGCCGGGCCGCCCGTCCGCCCCTACCGCGACCTCATCAGCCCGGCCGCCGCCGTCGACGAACTGCTCGCCGCCCTGGCCGGCCCGCCCGACACCGGCCTGCACACCGTCACCCACATCGAGCGGATCCGGATCGGCGCCGACCGCCGGCTCCGGCGGCGCGACTCCCAGCACGCCCTGCGCGCCCACCGCGACGGCATCGACCGCTACCTCGCCATCCACCAGGGCGATCCCGGCAGCGACATCGGCCGGGTCGGCGTCCGCGCCGAGGAGAACTGCCGCCCCGGCCGGATCCGCCGCGACCAGGCCCACGACCTGCTGATCGCCGAACTCCTGCTGGACCGGCGCCTGCGGGCGGGCGACACCCACCTGCTCGGCTACGGCTTCGACGACGCGCCGGCCCCCTCCCCCAGCTCCGAGTACGTCCGGGGCTTCCACGCGGGCGCCGGGCAGTACGTCCTCCAGATCACCTTCGACCCGGCCGCGCTGCCCGTGCGCTGCCACCGCTTCGCCCGCCGCTCACCCGCGGAGGAGCCCTACGAGCGCGAGGAGCTGACCCTGGACGGCCACCACGGCGTGCACCTGGTCGCCACCTCCGTCCGGCCCTGCATCCTGGGCATCGGCTGGGACTGGGAGTAGCCCGTCCCCGGGCTCACCCGTGCGCGGCGGGGAAGCCGCCGGCCTGCGTGCGGAAGTCGTCCGGGGAGGTGCTGAGGGCCCGGGGCACGGCCCGTCCTCACCCGCCGTCCGGGCCGCCGCCCACCGGTTCTACGCCGGGCCGGGCGCTCCCAGCCGCTCCGCCAGCGCCGCCGGGTCGGTGACCGGTGCGTCGCAGGTGAAGTGCCGGCAGACGTACGCGGCGGGCGCGCCGCCCACCAGCGGCCGGCCCGCGAGCAGCGGGACCTCGTCGCTGCCGGCCCCGGGCTCGCCGAACGCGACCACCGCGCCGGGGGCGGTGCCCAGCAGTGCGGCGCGGTGCAGCGCGACCGTGTCCGGGGCGCCGGCCGGCCCGATCACCGCGACCTCGCGCGGCCCGTCGGCCAGCGCCTCGGCGGCGGCCAGGCCCCAGCCGATGAACCGCGGTGCCCGGGACGCGAGCGCCCCGACGATGCCGAGCGCCCGCTCGGCGGCGGTGCGGTGGCGGGCCGAACCGGTGTACGCGGCGTAGCCGAGCAGGGCGTTGGCCGCGGCGGTCCAGCCGGACGGGGTCGCGTTGTCGGTGGGGTCCTGCGGGCGGCGGATCAGCTCCTCGGCGTCGTCCGCGGTGTCGTACAGCGCGCCGGTCGCCTCGTCGGCGAAGTGCTTGAGGACGGTGTCCAGCAGCCCGCCGGCCAGCTGGAGCCACTCGGCCTCGCCGGTGACGGCGTACAGCGCGAGGAAGCCCTCGGCGGTGTCGGCGTAGTCCTCCAGCACCCCGGCGTTGACGCCGGCCCGGCCGTCCCGGGAGGTGCGCAGCAGCCGGCCGTCGGGGGTGAGGTGGACGGCGAGCAGCAGGTCGCCTGCGCGTTCGGCGGCCCGCACCAGGTCGGGGCGGTCCAGCAGGGCGCCGGTCTCGGCGAGCGCGGCGATGGCCAGGCCGTTCCAGGCGGCGACCACCTTGTCGTCCCGGGCGGGCGCCGGGCGGGACGCGCGGGCCTCCAGCAGGCGGGCCCGGATCGCCTCGTACTCCCCGGGGTCCCCGGGGTCCGCGAGGAGCTGCAGCACGGAGGTGCCGTGCTCGAAGGTGCCGTTCGCGGTGACGGAGAACAGCCGGGCGGCGGTGGCGGCGTCGGCGGGGCCCAGCAGGTCGACCAACTGGCCCGGTTCCCAGACGTAGTAGGCGCCCTCGGTGGTGGCGCCGGTCTCCTCGTCCAGGCTGTCGGCGTCCAGCGCGGAGGCGAACGCGCCCTCGGGGGTGCGCAGTTCGCGGATCAGGAAGTCCGCGGTGGAGAGCGCGACCCGGCGGGCGAGCGCGGAGCCGGTCGACCGCCACAGGTGCAGGTAGGCGCGGAGCAGCAGCGCGTTGTCGTAGAGCATCTTCTCGAAGTGCGGCACCACCCAGCCGGCGTCCACCGCGTACCGGGCGAAGCCGCCGCCGAGCTGGTCGTGGATGCCGCCGCGGGCCATCGCCTCGCCGGTGCGGACGGCCATCTCCAGCGCGGCCTCGGAACCGGTGCGGGCGTGGTGGCGCAGCAGGTACTCGATCACCATGGCCGGCGGGAACTTGGGCGCTCCGCCGAAGCCCCCGTTGCGCTGGTCGAAGTCCCGGCCGAGCGCGACCAGGGCCTGGTGCAGGTCGGCCTCCCCGGGCGGCTGGTGCACCCCGCTGCCGACCGCGTAGACGGAGGCCCGCTCGGCCAGGTCGGCCCGGATCCGGGCGGCCACCTCGCCGACCTCGTCCCGCCGGTCCCGCCAGGCCGCGTGGACGCCCTCCAGCACCTGCCGGAACGAGGGCATGCCGTGCCTGGGCTCGTCCGGGAAGTAGGTGCCGAAGTAGAACGGCTCCTTGCCGGGCGTCAGGAAGACGGTCATCGGCCACCCGCCCTGCCCGGTCGCCGCCTGCACCGCCTCCATGTAGACGGCGTCGACGTCGGGCCGCTCCTCCCGGTCCACCTTGACCGCGACGAACCGCTCGTTGAGGTACCCCGCCACCCCCTCGTCCTCGAAGGACTCGTGCGCCATCACATGGCACCAGTGGCACGCCGCGTAGCCGACGCTCAGGAGCACCGGGACCCCGCGGCGCTCCGCCTCGGCGAACGCCTCCGGGCTCCACGGCCACCAGTCGACCGGGTTGTCGGCGTGCTGCTGCAGGTACGGCGACGTCGCGTCTGCGAGGCGGTTCGGCATGCCCCCATCCTTGCGCATCGGCGCCCGGGACGGGGGCACGGCCTCACTCCTTCGGGGACTCCGGCTCCTCCGTGAAGTTCACGCGCTTGAACTGCTTGTTCATCGACTTGGCCAGGAACCAGGTGGCCACGCCGAGGGCGGCGAAGACGAGGAAGCCCAGCAGGCCGGGGGTGACCTTGGCGTCGTCGACGGCGAGTTCGGCGGCGAGGTGGGTGAGGTTCACGGGGGCGCTCATATCTCTATGGTGGCCCGGCTCACGGGGAGCCGGGCCGTCGGGGGGTGCTTCAGTCCCGCGTGTCGGCCGACTCGGCCGCCAGGCTCGGGGTGCGCAGGCCGGCGAACAGGTCGTCCTCCGGGAGGTCCACGTCGACCAGGGTACGGGCGAGCTCGTAGTCCTCGGTGGGCCACACCTCGCGCTGGACCTCCAGCGGGACGCGGAACCACGGGCCGTCCGGGTCGATCTGGGTGGCGTGCGCGATGAGCGCGCGGTCCCGGGTCTCGAACCAGTCGTCGCAGCGGACCCGGGTGGTGATCTCGCGCTCCTGGCGGCCGCTCTTCTCCCACCCCTCGATCCACTCGCCGTAGGGCGAGTCGTGGCCGTTCTCGCTCAGGTAGGCGTGCAGCGCACGGATCCGGCCCATCGGGAAGCCGTGGTTGTAGTAGAGCTTCAGCGGCTGCCAGGGCTCGCCGGCCCCGGGGTACGCGTCGGGGTCGCCGGCCGCGTCGAAGGCCGCCATGGTGATCTTGTGGGTCATGATGTGGTCCGGGTGCGGGTAGCCGCCGTTCTCGTCGTAGGTCGTGATGACCTGCGGCCTGAACTCCCGGATCAGCCGGACCAGCGGCTCGGCCGCCGCCTCGACGTCCTGGAGGGCGAAGCAGCCCTCGGGCAGCGGGGGCAGCGGGTCGCCCTCCGGCAGGCCCGAGTCCACGAAGCCCAGCCAGGCCTGCTTGATCCCGAGGATCGCGCGGGCCTCGTCCATCTCCTTGCGCCGGACCTCGTGGATGTTCTCCTCGATCGCCGGATCGCCCTGCAGCTTCGGGTTGAGGACCGAACCGCGTTCCCCCCCGGTGCAGGTGGCCACCAGCACGTCCACCCCGTGGTCGACGTACATGGCCATGGTCGCCGCGCCCTTGCTGGACTCGTCGTCCGGGTGGGCGTGCACCGCCATCAGTCGCAACTGCTCAGTCAACGCGTACGTTCCTTCCACACAATGTCCGGGCGTCCCGCGCAAGCCGGTCTGCCCACCGTCCGAGCCGCTCATGGGGCCGCGTCGCCGCAGGACCGCCCGGCGCCCTCGGGCACCGACACGGCCGAGCCCCGCCCCCGCCGGACCGGCCGCGGGCGTGCCCCTCCTATAGTGACGGACTGGAGGAGCACCGCATTCCCCCCGCACCACCCTCGCGGCCCCTCCCCACGAGAGGACTGAGCTCCATGAGTGCTGGCACCCGGACCCCGCAGCTGCCCGAGGGGCGCTACGGGGGGCGCGGCGACCGCGAGACCGACCGCCGGCTCAAGGTGGTCGGCGCGGTCTGCGGGGCACTGCTGATCGGGCTGATCGTCTGGCTGGGCACCTCGTACCTGATCCGCGAGACGAAGATCAACGGCACGGTGCCGACCTTCCAGGCGCTCTCCGACACCGAGCTCCAACTGCACCTGGCGGTCCGCAAGAGCGACGGCACGGCGGGCAGCTGCACCGTGCGCTCGCAGGGCGCGGACGGTGCGGTGGTGGGGATGGCCGACTTCCCCGTCCCGGCGCGGGGCGCCGAGTACGACGCGGTGGTGAGCCTGCGCACGACGGCCCGCGGCACCACGGCCGAGCTGCTGGGCTGTACTCCCGAGTAGCGCCCCGGTGCGCATATTCGCTCAGGAGAACGGGCATCCGTAGAGGAGCCCCGCCCACCGATCCTGTACACCTCGGCGCAACGCCGTCGTCAATGACGCGCCAACGACCCTCCCCTTTGTCGGCGGGAGTTGTTAGGCTCGTGGTTTCGCCCCTTCCGCACCAGCTGGTACGGGAGCGGGCGTTGCTTTGTAGTTAAGACCGATATCAGCACCAACCGACGCGCTGACGCATCACACCCTCAGCACAGCCCCAGCACCTACGAGGAGCACCCGTGACCCAGACCAGCGAGAACGTGACCTGGCTCACTCAGTCCGGCTACGACCAGCTCAAGGCCGAGCTGGATCACCTGACCGGACCCTGGCGGATCGAGATCGCGCAGAAGATCGAGGCCGCGCGCGAGGAGGGTGACCTCAAGGAGAACGCCGGCTACCACGCCGCCAAGGAGGAGCAGGGCAAGTACGAGCTGCGGATCCGCCAGCTCACCCAGCTCCTGGAGCGCGCCAAGGTCGGCGAGGCCCCCGCGGACTCGGGCGTGGTCGCCCCGGGCATGGTCGTCACGGTCGCCTTCGACGGCGACGAGGACGACACCATGAAGTTCCTGCTCGGCTCGCGCGAGGTCGCCGGCGACGACGACCTGGAGATCTACTCCCCGCAGTCGCCGCTCGGCCGCGCGATCGACGGCCGGACCATCGGCGACGAGGCGACCTACGAGCTGCCGAACGGCAAGCAGGCCATGGTGCGGATCATCGAGGTCAAGCCCTACGCCGGCTGATCCCCGGAAACGCCGGAGGCGGCCGCGGCACCC
>NZ_JBHJRC010000365.1:0-7552 GCF_042261735.1 Kitasatospora sp. NPDC056327
CTGTTGAGTTCTCAAGGAACGGACGCTTCCTTCAGGCGGCTTTCACACCGGCCCTCCGGGCGCTTCGTTCTTTCGTGTCTCCAGCTTATCAGATGCTTTCCGTGCCGTTTCCGGCGCTTCCCTCATCCAACTCGCTGGTGTCTTCTGCGGCTTGACGCCCCGTCCGACGTTTCAAACTCTAGCCGAACCCCGCTCCAAAAAGCGAATCCGACCGCAATCCACAAAAATGAACACACCAAATAAACCCCGTGCGGGGTGCATTGATATTTCCAGAAGATTGGCCGCCCCGGGACCGTCCGCGCCGATGCGTGTCCGGTGCTCCCTGTCGAGCGGCTAGAGCACACTACGCCCAGCAGGGGCCACAGGCAAAATGGGGCGTTGAGCGAGCGAACGGCCTTGCGCCCGAGGCGGGCGCAAGGCCGCGCCGGCTACAGGTCCCAGCGCAGGACGAACGGCCTGCCGTAGTTCGCGTTGCCGCGCAGGATGAGCTCACCCACGACGATCCGGCTGTTGGTGATGAAGGACGGCCTGGAGTGGGGGTAGGCCTGCGACCACTGCGGGAGCGCGAAGACGGACCCGTCCGGGTTCCAGCGCTGCGCGTAGTACTGGGCGCGGGCCGGTGGCGGGTCGCTGGTGTACCCGACGACGACGCCCTGGTCGTTGACGGCGGTGGCGACGCTCGCCAACGCCGTCGGTGCGAGTGGCAGCGGCGTGCCGTCGATCGCCCAGCGCGCGGCCTGTCCGCCGGCGCTGCCGACCACCGTGCCCCCGTTGTTCACGGCCGTCGCCAGGCTGCCCGGGCCCAGGTCGGCGACGGCACCCGCGGCGTTCCAGACGAGCGCGTGCTCCGCTGCCGACGGACCACCCGGCCGGCCGGTCCCGATCACGATGCCGGTGTCGGTGACGCGGGTGGCGCTGCTGCTCACGTAGCCCGCCGGGACGGCGAGCGCGGTGACTGTCCCGTCGGGCGCCCAGGTCACCGCCCGCGGGGCGCCACCGGCCCCGGCGGCGTACGAGTGGCCGACCGCCCGACCGGAGGCGTTGACGGCGACGGCCGCGCTGCCGGCGTCGCCCGGCAGCGGCGGAAGGGCGACCGCCGCACCGCTCGGCGGCCAGGCCACGGCGTGTCCGGCGGCCGAGTCCCAGGAGGTCCCCACCGCGGTGCCGGTGTCGCTGATCGCGGCCGGGGCCGCGGTCGAGTCACCGGGCAGCGGCGGGAGTTCGACCGGCGTGGCGGACGTGGTCCAGCGCACCGCGTGCTGCGCTCCGGACGTCTGGGAACGTGAGGTCCCGATCACCGTGAGGGCGTTGTTGATCCCGGCTGCACTGGCGCCGGTGTCACCCGGTAGCAGGTCGAGGCTGTGCGTCGACCGGCCGACCGTCCAGATCAGCAGGTACGTCCGGACCGGACCGCCCTGGGCGACGTCCCCGACGGTCACCAGGGAAACGCTGTCCCCGTTTCCGTTGGCCGCCTTGAGCTCACTGGAGTAGGTGCCCGGCTCGACGGGCGGCGAGGAGATCGTGACGCCTCCCGGATAGGGGCCCGCGACCGCGGGCCCTGCCGATCCGACGGCCAGGGCCGCGACCGTGGCCATGGCGGCGGCCACGGCGGCGGTGCGAGAGGTGCGCTTGCTCATGGACTGTGCAGCTCCTTCTCTCGTGGAGATCACGGAGGCACCGACGAGCCGACGGGACGCCGGCTCCCGCCCCCGTGCCGGACACCAGTCTCGGCCGGGCGGGCCGGCTCGCACAGCCCGATGGGCCGACTCCTGCCCACGATCGGTCCGTTGACGTATTTTCCGCCGGGATCACCGCCGGACGTTGACCACCGGGCCGCCCGGCGCTTGGCTTGCCGGAAGCCCGCCACCGGGAGGGAGCCCGGCCGGGCGATCGGAGGGGAAGACCTGATGACCCGTACCAACCCGAGCACCCGGACGCGCAACCGCCTGCTCGCGGGCGGCGCCGGCGTGCTGGCCGCGGCCGCCGTGCTCGCCACCACCACCGTCCCGGCCCAGGCCGCCCGCGCACCGCGCGGCACCGTCCAGGTCAGCACCGGGCTGAACGGCGCCGCGCCCGACGACCAGTCCGCGAGCCAGGGCATCAGCGCCGACGGCCGCTACGCCCTGTTCACCTCCTGGGCCAGGAACCTGGTGGAGCAGCCCGGGAAGAGCTGGCGCGACGCCTACGTGAAGGACCTGCGCACCGGCCGCACCGAGCGCGTCAACCTCTCCGACTCGGGCGAGTCGCTCGACGGCTTCACCGACTACGTCGCGATCAACGCCGACGGCCGCTACGTCGCGTTCGACAGCGACGCCGAGAACGTGGTGCCCGGCGCGCGGGTGCAGGGCCGCGACGAGGTGTACGTCCGCGACCGCCGGACGGGGCGCACCGAGCTGGTCAGCGGCAGCCCCACCGGCACCGACACCGACCGGTTCCACGCCTCCTACGCGCCCTCGATCAGCGCCGACGGCCGTTACGTGGCCTTCGTGTCCTCCCGGACCGACCTCGACCCGACCGTCGTGGAGCCCGAACCGTCGCTCAGCAGGCCGTACACCTGGAAGTACAACATCTACCTCACCGACCGCCGGACCCACACCACCCGGCTGATCTCACGCGACGTGAACGGGCGGCCGGGCGAGAGCCTGTCGACCCGTCCGACGATCAGCGCGGACGGCCGTACGATCGGCTTCTCGTCGCTCTCCCAGCTGCTGCCGGAGGAGCAGACCCCCGCCCTGGCCGCCGCGTCCGCCGCCGCGGCCTCCGCCGACGTGGATCCGGCCCCGGGCGCCGCCGAGGCCGCGCGCCGCAGTCTGCCGACGGGCCCGGCGCAGGCGTCCCTGGCGCGCCCGACGTCCGCCGTGTACTACACCTACGACGTGCCGACCGGGAGGCTCACCCCCGTGAGCGTCGGGCTCGACGGCACGCTCGGCCAGTCGAGCTTCGCCGCGACGATCAGCCCCGACGGGCGGCGCGCGGTCTACACCCTGTCCGAGCCGGGCGGCTCGACCGACGGCCACCGCCACCACACCGTGCTGTACGTCCGCGACCTGCGGACGGGCACCGTGACGAAGGTCAGCGGCGGCCTGCCCGGCACCGCCTCGGTCGGTTCCTCGGACCACGGCTCGGTCACCGCGGACAACCGCTGGATCTACTTCGAGTCGGCCGCCGACAACCTGGTGGCCGGCCCGCAGCACGCGGGCTGGGACGTCTACCGCCAGGACCTGCGCACCGGCCGCACCGAGCGGGTCTCCACCGCACCCGACGGTTCGCTCGGCGACGGCGACTCGCGGGAACCCTTCGTGGACGCCGCGGGCCGCACCGTCGTGTTCGGCTCGACCAGCGGCAACCTGGTCGCCGGCACGAGCGTCCCGGTGACCGGGAACACCCAGGTCTTCGCCAAGCCCACCGGGCCGCGCGGGGACGACGACGACCAGGGCGGCAACGAGCGCTGATCCGCCCGCGGCCGGCCACCCGGCGGCACCGGCCCGGCCGCAACGGAAGGAACGGAACCGATAGGAAGGGCCGGCGCGCCGGGGCCGCGACTCCCCGGGCCACCGGCCCTTCCTGGTCCGGCAGCCGGTCAGGCCGCCCGCGGCCGCTCGGCCGGGGCGTCCCAGTCCGGCAGCTGCGCACCCGGCAGCGCGAAGCTGGAGAAGTCGGTGGTGCGCCTGAAGGCCTCCAGCCGGTAGAGGTCGCGGGCGTACGCCCACAGGTGCGGGTACTCGGCCAGGCCCGGGTTGATCGCGCGGTCGTGGTTGGACCTGGCGTCGTAGCGGACCAGCGTCACCCAGAGCCGCACGTCGGCCTCGGTGAGCCGCTCGCCGAGCAGGTAGCGGTGGTCCGCCAGCCGGGTGTCCAGCTTGTCGAAGGCGTCCAGCAGCACCGCGCGGGCTTCGAGCGCGGCGTCGTCGCTGCCCGAGGCCGCGCCGACCCCGTGGTTGACGGCCGGGTGCAGCTCGGCGTCGAGCGCGTCGATCTCGGCCCGCAGGTCGTCCGGGTAGGTGTCGGCGCCGTTGCTCCACTCGCCGAACTGGGTGGCCAGGTCGATGCCGATCCGGGTGAAGTCGTTGCTGACCACCCGGCCGGTCCGCCGGTCCCAGAGGGTCGGCACCGAGACGTGCCCGTCGAACCCGGGCTCGGTGCGGTCGTACGCCTCCCGCAGCAGGGTGAAGCCGTTGACCGGGTCCGGCCCGTGGGTCTCGCGGAACGCCCAGCCGCGGCCGTCGCGCTCGCCGTCCACGTACGACACCGAGACGACGTCCTCAAGGCCGTTGAGGGCGAGCTGGATGGTGACGCGCTGCGCCCAGGGGCAGAACCAGCCGGCGTAGACGTGGTAGCGGCCGGGCTCGGCCTTGAAACCGCTGCTGCCGTCGGCGGTGATCCGTCCGGTGAAGCGGTAGAGCGGGCGCTCGTCGCCGGGGGCCCGGTTGATCCGGTACTCGCCGTGGACGGCGGTGTCGGCGGGGCCGGCGTAGACCGCCCCGCCCTTCCCGGACTCGGTCTGCTGGAGGGTTTCGCTCACGTCGGGCTCCTCGGAGGTGATGGCACAGCGGTGCGCTGCGGTGCGGTGCAGGGGGTTCTGCTGCCGGATCGGCGGGAGCACGCGTGCCCGGCACCGCGGTCGTCCGTCCCGTGGGCGGACGCGGTGGGGCCCGGCCGGGCGGTGGGCCGCGGCGGGCCGGGTGCGGGCGTGTGCGGACGCCGGGTGTCAGGGGCGACAGAGGCCGGTGGGCGAGCCGACGCCGTCGATCCAGCGGCGCGCCACCAGACGGGCCCCGCGTCCGACGCCGGCGGCCCGCGGGGCCGGAGGGCGGAACGCCGCCGTGCGCGACCGCGACGGGGACCAGGAGGTCACCCGTCCGTCCCGCAGTCGGCGTCCGTGCATCGCCCGTCCGTTCGTCCGTCGAGGATCCGGCAGCTGTGACGATCCACACTACCGCTGGATCGGCCCGGCACCAGGGCCTGTTGGGCATCCCGGTGCGCGAACGCGCAACGCTTCGGGAGGGGTGGGCCGCCGTTCTCCGGACGGCATGCGGCTGCCCCGGGAGGAGTGCTCCCGGGGCAGCCGGAGTACAGGAGGGGATCAGGATCCCGTCGGGCGAGGTCAGCCGCCGTGGATGCCGGTCTCGGTGAACGCGCCGGCGACCCCGTCCGGGCCGATCACGAGCGCGCCCTCCAGGTAGGAGGCGCCGTCGGGGCCGAACTTGACGTCGATGAAGTGCAGGGCGCTGCCGTCGGGGCCGACGACGAAGGCGCCGTGGTCGTAGTTGGCGGTGGGAACGTGGGAGGCGTCGGCAGCGGCGATGGTCGCCCCGCCGATGACCAGCGGGAGGGCGAGGGCGGAGGCGGCCAGGACACGGTGCGCAATACGCATGGGAAGGGCCTTTCGGAAACGCGCGACGATCGACCGCCGGAAGTGGCGGCCTGTCACCATCCACACACATCCGCATACGCACCGCATTCGCAGGGCCACCGTCCGGGGTAGCCGGCCGCTCGTCAGGGCGTGTCAGGCGGCCGGCCCCGGGCCGTGGCCGGCGCGCCAGGTGGCCTTCTTGGAGCGGTTCCCGCAGGTGCCCATGGCGCACCAGCGGCGGCTGCCCGGGCGGGAGGTGTCCAGGAACCAGGCGGCGCAGTCCGGGTCGGCGCAGGGGCGGACCCGCCCGAGCGCGGGTGAGGCCGCCAGGTCGAGGGCGTCGCGGGCGACCTCGGAGAGGACGGCGCCGACCGGGTCGGCGGCCCCGTACGCGACCGTCCCGGCCCCGTCCAGCGCCGGCACGGGGGTCCGCGCGGCCGCGGCCCGGTTGAGCACCTCGCGGACGGCGGGCGGGCAGGCGGCCGGGCCTCCGGCGTCGCGCGCCGCCGCCAGCAGGGCGTGGACGGCCTCCCGCACGTCCCGGGCCCGGCGCAGCACCGCGTCGGACGGGGCGGGGACGGCGGCACCGTCCGGATAGGGGCCGAACTGGGCGACCCAGGCGCGCAGTGCCTCCGGGGTGTCCAGTTCATCGGCGGCGTGCGCCGTGCCGCGGCGGCGCAGGGTGCGCAGGAGGTCCAGACAGAGCCGTCCCGCCCCGCCGCGGAAACGGGGGGTGTCCGGCGTGGAGGCGGGGATCATGCGCGCAGCCTACTCCGGGAACCGGTTCAACTGGTACCTTCCTTGTGGAACCGGTTTAAGTGGTTCCCCGGGGGACGGCCGGGTGCCGCCCCTGCCAGTTCCCCATCGATCGATCGAGGAGCGCGCCATGCAGTTCGGGATCTACAGCGTCGGCGATGTCACCCGTGACCCCACGAACGGCCGGACACCGACCGAGCACGAGCGGATCAAGGCGATGGTCGCCATCGCCCTCAAGGCCGAGGAGGTGGGCCTCGACGTGTTCGCCACCGGGGAGCACCACAATCCGCCCCATGTGCCGTCCTCCCCCACCACCCTGCTCGGCCACATCGCGGCCCGCACCGAGCGGCTGATCCTCTCCACCGCGGTCACCCTGATCACCACCCAGGACCCGGTGAAGATCGCCGAGGACTTCGCGATGCTCCAGCACCTCGCCGACGGCCGGGTCGACCTCTCCCTCGGCCGGGGCAACACCGCGCCGGTCTACCCGTGGTTCGGCCAGGACATCCGCCAGGGCATCCCGCTGGCGCTGGAGAACTACGAACTGCTGCACCGGCTCTGGCGCGAGGAGGAGCTGGACTGGGAGGGCCGGTTCCGCACGCCGCTGCGCGGCTTCACCGCGACGCCCCGGCCGCTGGACGGCGTGCCCCCGTTCGTCTGGCACGCGTCGATCCGCAGCCCGGAGATCGCGGTGCAGGCCGGCTACTACGGCGACGGCTTCTTCGCCAGCAACATCCTCTGGCCCAAGCAGCACTTCCAGCAGCTGATCGGGCTCTACCGCGAGCAGTTCGCCAAGTACGGGCACGGCACCCCGGAGCAGGCCGTCGTCGGGCTCGGCGGCCAGGTCTACATGCACCGCAGGTCGCAGGAGGCCGTCCGGGAGTTCCGGCCGTACTTCGACAACGCTCCGGTCTACGGGCACGGTCCGTCGCTGGAGGACTTCATGGACGAGACCCCGCTGACCGTCGGCACGCCCGGGCAGGTGATCGAGAAGACGCTGCGGTTCCGGGAGTACTTCGGCGACTACCAGCGGCAGATGTTCATCATGGACCACGCCGGGCTGCCGCTGAAGACGGTGCTGGAGCAGCTCGACATGCTGGGCGAGGAGGTACTGCCGGTGCTGCGTGCGGAGTTCGCGTCCCGCCGGGCCCCCGGTGTCGCCGAGCCTCCGGTCCACCCGGCGGCGGCCGGCGCGGCGGCCCGGGGCCAGGACGCACACCACCAGCAGGGCGGCCGGGACGGCGGGCCAGCCCAGCCCCGAGTGCAACTCGTAGAAGGTGAGCGCGCACAGGTAGGCGGTGGCCCCGTGCGCGAAGTTGAACAGTCCGGACGCCGAGTACGACAGCACCAGCCCGGTGGCGAGCAGTGCGTACAGGGCGCCGGAGACCAGACCGCTCAGTACGAAGACGAGCAGATCCCCCATGCCGCTGCCCTACTTGAAGG
>NZ_JBHJRC010000366.1:0-7494 GCF_042261735.1 Kitasatospora sp. NPDC056327
TCGGGGACGGTGGCGTGGAGTTCCCGGCCCATCGCGATGCGTTGGGAGCCCTGGCCGGTGAACAGGAACGCCAGCTTCCCACCGTCCACCCGGCCTGTCACCGCACCGGTGTGGTGGTCCCCGCGGGCCAGTGCCCGCAGGGCGTCCGCCCGCTTCTCCCGGCCGGACGCGACCACGACCGCCCGGTGCTCGAACAGCGCCCGGGAGGCCAGCGAGTGCGCGACGTCGGCGTCGTGCAGGTCGCCGTCCGCCGTGATCCGCTCCAGCAGCCGTCCGGCCTGCTCGGCCAGCGCGGCGTCGGTGCGGGCGGACAGCACCCACGGCACCGGCCCGGCCGGCTCGGGGCTCGGCGGGGCGTCCTCCGTCACCGCCGGCTCCTCCAGGATGACGTGCGCGTTGGTGCCGCTGATCCCGAAGGCCGACACGGCGGCCCGCCGCGGGTGCCCGTCGGCCTTCCAGGGCTGTGCCTGCGTCAGCAGCCGCACGGCGCCCGCCGTCCAGTCCACGTGCGGGGACGGCGCGGAGACGTGCAGGGTCCGCGGCAGGGTCTCCCGCTGCATCGCCATGACCATCTTGATGACGCCGGCCACGCCCGCGGCCGCCTGCGAGTGCCCGATGTTGGACTTGATCGAGCCCAGCCAGAGCGGCTTGTCCGCCGGCCGGTCCTGACCGTAGGTGGCCAGGATCGCCTGGGCCTCGATCGGGTCGCCCAGGGTGGTGCCGGTGCCGTGCGCCTCGACCGCGTCCACCTCGGCGCCGCGCAGTCCCGCGTTGGCCAGGGTCTGACGGATCATCCGCTGCTGCGCGGGTCCGTTGGGGGCGGTGAGGCCGTTGCTGGCGCCGTCCTGGTTGATCGCGCTGCCCCGCAGCACGGCGAGCACCCGGTGGCCGTTGCGCCGCGCGTCGGAGAGCCGCTCCAGCAGGACCAGACCGGCGCCCTCGCTCCAGCCGGCGCCGTCGGCCTCGGCGGAGAAGGGCTTGCTGCGGCCGTCGCGGGCGAGCCCGCGCTGGCGGCTGAACTCGATGAACGGGGCGGGGGTGGCCATCACCGTCACGCCGCCGGCGAGGGCCAGTGAGCACTCGCCCCGGCGCAGCGCGTGCGCCGCGAGGTGCAGGGCCACCAGGGAGGAGGAGCAGGCGGTGTCGACGGTGACCGCCGGGCCCTCGAAGCCGAAGGTGTAGGAGACCCGGCCGGAGGCGACGCTGCCGGCGCTGCCGTTCCCGAGATAGGCCTCGAAGCCCTCCGGTGCGTCGCGCAGGCGCCAGCGGTAGTCGTTGTACATCACGCCGGCGAAGACACCGGTCTGGCTGCCGCGCAGCGCGGTGGCGTCGATGCCGGCCCGCTCGAAGGCGTCCCACGCGGTCTCCAGCAGCAGCCGCTGCTGGGGGTCGGTGGCGAGCGCCTCGCGCGGGGCGATGCCGAAGAAGTCGGCGTCGAAGTCCGCGACGTCGAGCAGGAACCCGCCCTCGCGGGCGTAGGCGGTGCCCTCCTTCTCCGGGTCCGGGTCGTACAGCGCCTCCAGGTCCCAGCCGCGGTCGGCGGGGAACGGCCCGATGGCGTCCGTGCCGTCCTCGACCAGCTGCCAGAGGTCCTCGGGGGAGCGGACCCCGCCCGGGTAGCGGCAGCCCATGCCGACGATCACGATCGGGTCGTCGTCCGGGGCGGCGGCCCGCACGATCACCTGGGCCGCGCCCGCGCCGGTCACCTCGCCGACCAGGTGGCCGGTGAGGGTGCGCAGCGTCGGGTAGTCGAAGACCAGGGTGGCCGGCAGCCGCAGGCCCGTCGCGGCGTGGAGGCGGTTGCGCAGTTCCACGGCGGTCAGCGAGTCGAAGCCGAGTTCCTTGAAGGCCCGCTCGGCGTCGATGCTCTCCGGGGTGGCGTGGCCCAGCACCATGGCGACCTGCGCCCGGACCAGGTCCAGGACGGCGTGCTCGCGCTCCTCGGCGGACAGGGCGCCGATCCGCTGCGACCAGGAGCCGGCGTCCGGTCCGCCGCCCGCGGCCAGGGCGCGCCGGGCGGGGACGCGGACCAGCGAGCGGAACAGCGGCAGGCCGGCGGCGGCCCTGCGGAGCGCCGGCAGGTCGATCCGGACCGGGACGGCCAGGGTGCGGTCCGCGGCCAGGGCGGCGTCCAGCAGGGCCAGCCCTTCCCCGGAGGGGAGCGGCACGATGCCGCCGCGGCCCATCCGGGCCCGGTCGGCGTCGGTCATCGCGGCGGTCATGCCGCTCGCCTGCTCCCACAGGCCCCAGGCGAGCGACAGCGCGGGCAGGCCCCGGGCCCGGCGGTGGTGCGCGAGCGCGTCGAGGAAGGTGTTGGCGGCGGCGTAGTTGCCCTGCCCGGCGTTGCCGGTGAGGCCGGTGACGGACGAGAAGAGGACGAAGTGCCGCAGCCCGGGTGCGAGTTCGGCGGTGAGGTCGTGCAGGTGCCAGGCGGCGTCGACCTTCGGCCGCAGCACCGTGTCCACCTGGCCCGGGGTGAGGCCGGTGATCACCGCGTCGTCCAGGACCCCGGCGGTGTGGAAGACGGCGGTCAGGGCGTGCTCGGCGGGGATGCCGGCCAGCAGCCCGGCCACGGCGTCCCGGTCGGCGACGTCGCAGGCGACGAGCCGGACGTCGGCACCGAGTCCGGTCAGCCCGTCGCGCAGTGCCGCGGCACCGGGGGCGTCGCCGCCGCGGCGGCCGGCGAGCAGCAGCCGGCGGACGCCGTGCACGGTCACCAGGTGGTGCGCGAGCAGCCGGCCCAGGGTTCCGGTGGCACCGGTGATCAGGACGGTGCCGTCGGCGGCGAAGGTCCCTGCCTCCCCGGCGGACCCTCCGGCGGAGTCCCCGGAGGGCTCGTCGGAGGGCTCGTCGGGTGACACCGCGGGCTGTGCGGCGGGCAGTCCGCGCACCAGACGCGGGGCGAGCACCGCGTCGCCGCGGACGGCGGTCTGCGGCTCGCCGGTGGCCAGGGCCGCGAGCGCGGCCGCGGGCAGGCCGGCGGAGACGCCGCTGCCGGGGCCGGTGCCGGTGTCGAGGTCGAGGTCGCAGAGCACGATCCGGTCGGGGTGTTCCGACTGCGCGGTCCGCACCAGGCCCCAGACGGGGGCGTGCACCAGGTCGGTGACGTCCTCGCCCTCGCCGGCGGCGACCGCGCCGCGGGTGAGCACCAGCAGCCGCGACCCGGCGAACCGGTCCTCGGCCAGCCAGCCCCGGAGCACCGACAGGGCCCGCCGCACGGCGGCGCCGGCCAGGGCCGGGAGGTCCTCGCCGGCGGTGCCGTCCGGAGCGGGCAGCGCCAGCACCAGGAGCTCGGGCTCCTCCCCGGCGGGCACCCCGGCGGGACCGGGGCCGGCCGGGTCCAGCACCAGCACGGACGCGGCGCCCACGGCGGCCGGGACCGGCAGCGGCACCCAGGCGACGCCGAACGGGCCGTCGCCCGGCTGCTCGGCGGTGAGCGCCGAGAGCCGCACCGGGCGCAGCGCCAGGGAGTCCACCGAGGCGACCGGCGCCCCCTGCGCGTCGGTGGCGGTCAGCGCGTACGCGTCGGCGCCGCGGGGGGTGAGCGCCACCCGGAGCACGGTGGCGCCGGTGGCGTGCAGCGAGACCCCCGACCAGGCGAAGGGCAGCGCCACGCCCTCCTCCGGCGCGGGTCCCTCCCACAGCGGGGCCAGGACGGCCGGGTGCAGCGCCGCGTCCAGCAGCGCCGGGTGCAGCCCGTAGCCGGTCGCCTCGGTCCGCTCGGCGAGGGCGACCTCGGCGAACAGCTCGCCGCCGCGCCGCCACAGGGCGCGCAGGCCCTGGAAGACCGGTCCGTACTCGTAGCCGCCCGCGGCGAGCAGGTCGTAGGCCCCGGCGGTGTCCACTGGGGCGGCCCCGGCCGGCGGCCAGGCGGTGACCGGGGCGGCGGCGGGGGCGCCGGTGCCGAGCGTGCCGGAGGCGTGCTGGGTCCAGGTGCTCTCCTCGTCCGGGCGGGAGTGCACCGTCAGGGCGCGGCGGCCGTCCGCGTCGGGTGCGGAGGCGCTCACCTGCACCTGGACCGGGGCGTCGGCCAGCAGCAGCGGGGCCTGCAGGGTCAGCTCCTCCAGCAGGTCGCAGCCGGCGTGGTCCCCGGCGGTCACGGCCAGTTCGACGAAGGCCGTCCCGGGCAGCAGGACGGTGCCGGCCACCGCGTGGTCGGCCAGCCAGGGGTGGGTCCGCAGCGAGAGCCGTCCGGTCAGCAGCAGGGCGCCGCTCTCGGCGACGGTCAGCGAGGCACCGAGCAGCGGGTGCGCGACCGGGCCGAGGCCGAGCTGCTCGGGGTCGCCGCCGCCGCTCGCCGCCTCCAGCCAGTAGCGCTGCCGCTGGAACGGGTAGGTGGGCAGGTCCGGGAGCGGGCCCGCAGGGGCGGGCAGCCGCCAGTCGACGTCCAGGCCGCGGGTGTGGGCCTCGGCCAGGGCGAGCGGGAAGCGGTCGCCGTGGTCGCGGCGCAGCGTGCCGAACACGGCGGCGGGCCGCTCGTCCAGGGTCTGCTGGATGCCGATGGTCAGCACGGGGTGCGGGCTGGCCTCGACGAAGAAGCGGTGGCCGTCGGCGTGCAGCAGTTCGACGGTCTCCCGCAGCCGGACCCGGTTGCGCAGGTTCTCGTACCAGTAGTCGGCGGTGAGGGTGGTGGTGTCGACCGGCGCGGCGCTCACCGTCGAGTAGAAGGCGGTGTCGGTGGCGCGCGGGGTGATGTCCGCGAGGGCCTCGGTGATCCGTTCGCGCAGCGGCTCCACGTGCACGCAGTGCGAGGCGTAGTCGACCGGGATCCGGCGGGCCCGGACGCCGCGCGCCCCGCAGTCGGCGACCAGCGCGGCGATCGCCTCCGCGGCGCCCGAGACCACGGTGGTGGCGGGGCCGTTGACGGCGGCGACGTGCACGTCCGGGTACCCGCCGAGCAGGTCCTGGACCTCGGCGGCCGGCAACGGCACCGAGGCCATGCCGCCGGTGCCCGCGAGGGCGGTGATCGCCTGGGCGCGCAGGACGACGGTGCGGGCGGCGTCCCGCAGGGTGAGCGCGCCCGCCGCGTGGGCGGCGGCTATCTCGCCCTGGGAGTGGCCGACCACCGCGTCCGGGACGACGCCGTGGTGGCGCCAGAGCTCGGCCAGACCGGTCATCACGGCGAACAGCACCGGCTGGATGACGTCGACCCGCTCCAGCAGGGCGGTGTCGGGCTCGGTGAGCAGCTCGGTGAGGTTCCAGTCGGTGTACTCGGCGAAGGCCTCGGTGCAGGCTGCGATGTGCGCCGCGAACACCGGTTCGGTGGCCAGCAGGTGGCGGCCCATCGCGGGCCACTGGGAGCCCTGGCCGGGGAAGACGAAGACGGTCCGGCCGCTGAGCGGGCTGCCGGTCACCAGGGCCGGGTGGGGCGCGCCCTCGGCCAGGGCGGCGAGCGCGGCGGCCACCGTGCCGCTGTCGGGAGTGCCGCTGCCGGGCGTGCCGGTGCCGGGCGCGTCCGCGGGGTGTCCGCCGGCGCCGGGCCAGACGACCGCCCGGTGCTCGAAGGAGGCGCGGCGCAGCAGCGCGTGCGCCGTCTCCGGGGCGTCGGGCGCGGCGTCGGCCAGCTGCCGCGCGTGGGCCCGCAGCGCCGGTTCGGTCCGCGCCGACAGGACGACGGGCGCGACGGCCGGGGCGGGGGCGGGGGGCGCGACGGCGGGGGGCGCGGCCTCCTCCAGGATGACGTGCGCGTTGGTGCCGCTGATCCCGAAGGACGAGACGCCCGCCCGCCGCGGCCGGCCCGGGGCCTCCCACGGGCGGGCCTCGGTGAGCAGCGCGACCGCGCCGGCCTCCCAGTCGACGTGCGGCGAGGGCTCGTCCGCGTGCAGGGTCCTCGGCAGCTCGCCGTGCCGCAGCGCCATGACCATCTTGATGACGCCGGCCACGCCGGCGGCCGCCTGCGCGTGCCCGATGTTCGACTTCAGCGACCCGAGCCAGAGCGGCTGGTCCGCCGGCCGGTCCTGGCCGTAGGTGGCCAGGATCGCCTGGGCCTCGATCGGGTCGCCCAGGGTGGTGCCGGTGCCGTGCGCCTCGACCGCGTCCACGTCGGACGGTGCCAGCCGCGCGTTGGCCAGCGCCTGGCGGATGACGCGCTCCTGGGACGGCCCGTTGGGGGCGGTGAGCCCGTTGCTGGCGCCGTCCTGGTTGATCGCGCTGCCGCGCACGACCGCCAGCACCCGGTGGCCGTTGCGCCGGGCGTCGGAGAGCCGCTCCAGCAGGATCAGGCCCGCGCCCTCGGCCCAGCCGGTGCCGTCCGCGTCCGCCGAGAACGCCTTGCAGCGGCCGTCGGGGGACAGCCCGCGCTGGCGGCTGAACTCCACGAAGATCCCGGGCGTGGCCATCACGGTGGCGCCGCCCGCGAGGGCCAGGTCGCACTCTCCCTGCCGCAGCGCCTGCGCCGCCAGGTGCAGGGCGACCAGGGAGGAGGAGCAGGCGGTGTCGACGGTGACGGCCGGACCCTCGAAGCCGTAGGTGTACGCGATGCGGCCGGACGCCACGCTGACGGTGCTGCCGGTCAGCAGGTAGCCGTCCATGCCCTCCGCGGACTCGTGCAGCCGGGGTCCGTACTCCTGGGACATCGCGCCGACGAACACCCCGGTGGCGCTGCCGCCGAGCGCGGCCGGGTCGAGCCCGGCGTGTTCGAAGACCTCCCAGGAGGTCTCCAGCAGCAGCCGCTGCTGGGGGTCCATCGCGGCGGCCTCGCGCGGCGAGATGCCGAAGAACGCGGGGTCGAACTCCGGTGCGTCGTAGAGGAAACCGCCGCTGCGGGCGTAGGTGGTGCCGCTCTTGTGCGGGTCCGGGTCGTAGAGCCCGGCGAGGTCCCAGCCGCGGTCCTGCGGCAGGTCGGAGATGGCGTCGCGGCCCTCGGCGACCAGGCGCCACAGGGCCTCCGGCGAACCCGCGCCGCCGGGGTAGCGGCAGGCCATGCCGACGATGGCGATCGGCTCGTCGTGGGCGACCGCCGTGACCACCGCGGTGGCCGCCGGCCCCTCGGACAGCTCCGTCCGCAGGTGGCGCACCAGCGCGGCCGGGGTGGGGTGGTTGAACAGCAGTCCGGAGGCCAGCCGCAGGCCGGTCGCCGCGCTCAGGCGGTTGCGCAGCTCCACCGAGAGCGCGGAGTCGAAGCCCAGGTCCTTGAAGGTGTGGGAGGCGTCGATCGCGTCGGGGGTGGCGTGGCCGAGCGTGATGGCCATGTCGGTCAGGACCAGGTCGTGCAGCGCGGACGCCAGCGCCTCGGGGCCGAGCGCCGCCAGCCGCTGGGCGGCGGTCGCCTCGGCGGGGTCCGTCTCCTCGGCCTGGGTCCGGTCGGCCGCGGTCGGCGCGGGACGCGGCGCGGCGACGCCGTCCAGCCAGTGGCGGCGGCGCTGGAACGCGTACGTGGGAAGGCTGGTCCGCAGTCCCCGGGTGGGCCAGGTGGTGGTGTGGCCGGTGGTGTGGGCGGTGGCGGTGGCGGTGTGGAGGGTGAGGGTTTCGGGGTGGTTGGGTCGGAGGGTGGGG
>NZ_JBHJRC010000367.1:0-7488 GCF_042261735.1 Kitasatospora sp. NPDC056327
TCCAGCTCGATCACCCAGCGTCTCCCTCCGGTCGGCCGCCGCCGCCCTGGCCGTCACCGCCCCCCAGGCCCTCGCCGCGACCACCACCCAGCAGACGCTCGGCGCACCGCCCTCGGGCTACGTCCGCGACCAGTCCTTCCACGGCACGGCCGGGGCTTTCGTCCGGTGGCTCCGGGCGAAACGATCAGGAATACGGGCATTCGTTCAGACCGGGGGCAGGGTCGCTCCCCAGATCGAGGTCCACCGCCGCGACATTTCCCGTGAATCCCTGGTTCGGCGTATCGGTCCAGTACCAGATGGTGCCGCCTCCCGCGTGGGCCCTTCCGGGTCCCCAGCACGAGAACCGGAGGGACTCGCCGGCGGCGACCGTGTGGGTCTTCCGGGTTGCGTAGTCGCGGTCCGCGTACAGCACGACCCCTGCTCTGGCAAAGGTGCAGTACAGGAAACTCTGGCGGACGGCGCAGGAGGCGCCGTTGACGGGCGGCGCGCCGGAATCCGGCGTGTCCGCCTTGTCCCGTGGGCTCGGGCTGCCACCAGGCGTGGCCACTCCGCCGGAAGCCGCTCCCGGCGGCGCCTGTGCGCCGGTCGTTCCTCCCGGGCCGCCGCTGAGGGTGGCGCTGACGACGCCGAACACCCCTCCGCCGATCGTGGTGACCACGGCGGTGACCAGAGCGATCTTGCCCGCCTCGGACAGGCCGCCGAACCACTGCCGTGCCCGCCGCAGGGCCGACGTCCTCGGCGGTGAAGTCGGCGCCGCGACAGAGGAGTTGGAGTCCGGTGACGGGCCCGGGTTGTTGCCGGGGGATGGCGGCGTCAAGGACAAGGGGACCTCCTGGCCCTCCGAAGGCGTGGCCGACCCGGGCGACAGTAGAGCATGCGGGTGACCCGGACCACACGACGAGGTCAGGGCCCCGCGGCCCGGTGAACCTCCCGCTCCCGCGCGCCCGCAGAAGGCCTCCGGCGACACGGCCGACGGGCTCCGCCGCGCCGGTCGGAGGCCGACGGCCGCCGGCCCCGGAGCGTGCGTCACCAGTGCGCGCGGCGCTCTCCGCTCCGCGGAAGGCACCGCGCCGTGAACTCACCGAAACAGAAGGACCGTTCCCCCCTCCGCATCACATTCCGACCGCCCGCCATATGCACTCGTTCCCTGGACGAAGTGATCGACGGGCGAAGAATTCCATGTCGCGGAGTGTTGTTGCAGCACTAGGATCCATGGCGTGGCAACAAGACTCGTGCAGATCAACATGAAGGCCCAGGACGACTCGGCACTCGGCCGGTTCTGGGCGGAGGCCCTCGGCTGGGGCATCGACAGCGAAGCGCCGGGCGTGACCAACCTCGAACCCCTGGGCTTCGCGTACCCCGACCCGGTGGCGGTCTGCATCGACATCATCCGGGATCCGGCACCCAAGACGGTGAAGAACCGGGTGCACCTCGATCTGGCCACGACCTCGGCCGCCCATCAGGCGGAGCTGGTGGCACGGCTGAGGGACCTCGGTGCGACGCCCGCCGACGTCGGCCAGGGCGACGTGCCGTGGACGGTCATGGCGGATCCCGAGGGCAACGAGTTCTGCGTCCTGGACCCCCGTGCGGTCTACCAGGGCCTCGGGCCGGTCGCCGCGGTGGTGGTCGACTGTGCGAACCCGCGGGAGATGGCCCGGTTCTGGGGCGGGGCGACGGACTGGACGGTGCACGAGGTCACCGACGGCCAGGCGACCATGCGCTCCGCCGAGGGCGTCGGCCCCTACCTGGAGTTCCTCCGGACCCCTGACGCCAAGACCGTGTGGAACCGCGTCCACCTCGACGTCGCCCCCTACCGCGGTGACGATCCCGCGGTGGAGGAGGCCCGACTGCGTACCCTCGGCGCGACCGACCCCGGCATCGACCAGTCGGCGATCTCCTGGCGGATCCTTTCCGACCCGGAGGGCAACGAGTTCTGCCTCCTCTCGCCCCGCTGACCCCGGCGGGCCCTCGCGGACCCGGCCACATCCGTCGAACCGGCCGGCGGGTCACCGGCCGGTTCGACGGAGCCCGGAACGGGGGCTACCGGACGGCCCAGAGCGTCAGGGCGCCGAACAGGACGAAGGACACGAGGAGTTGCGCGAGCATGGCGGGCGGGGCCGCCTCGCCCTCCGGCTCGCCCTTCTCGTTCGCCTCGGTCAGCCGGCGCGCCAGTTCCCTGCGGTGGCCGACCGTCCCTGCCAGGATCGACAGCACCGCGAACGAGTACATGGCGAGCACGGTGGCCGCTTCCATGTGCTTCGCGTGGTAGCTGCCGACCCCGAAGAGGGCCATCAGGAGCGGTGCCAGCGCGGTGCTGGTCCGGTGCGTACGGGTCGGCATTCCCGGCACCAGGAACGCCCAGAACGTGGCGGTCACCAGGACCGCGAGCCACCACCACGACACCGCACCGAGTCCCAACGGATACACCGCGCACCCCCTCGCCCCGGCCGTGGAGCCCACGCCGGACGCACGCTCCACGGCACTACGCCGTCACGGCCGTCACGGCCGTTCGAGCACGGCCGATCACGGACAGCCTAGCGAGGGCCCCGCCGGGCCTGCCTGCGGAGGTGCGCCGGCCGACGACCGGCCGCCGCCGGCGGTCAGCAGGCGCCGACGTGGAGCGAGCTGATGTTGTCGTTCCGGTTGTACTGGGAGGTGTTGCCGCGCCAGTTGCCGACGGGCCAGGTGGCGCCGTCGCGGTTGATGTTCAGCCAGGTGCACCACAGCTTCCCCGTCCGGTTCCAGACCGAGGAGACCTGGTCGTTGAGGTTGAAGTCGCCGAGGTTGTCCGAGCCGGTCTGGAAGCGCGCCATCCGGCCCCCGCCGTCGACGTGCTCCCAGACGCAGAACCAGTCGACCGGGCAGTCCTGGTACGCGGTGACCGACCGGTGCTGCTCGGCCGTCGGCCCGGAGCCTCCGGCCGGTCCGGTCGCCTGGGCGGTGGGCGCGGAAGCCATGAGGCCGGCCGCGACGAGTCCCGGCGCGGCGCAGAGTCCAGCGAGTCGTCGCATGGAGTTCGGTCCCTTCCTCGATCCGGGCAGGGCCGGGGCGTCCGGCCGTTGCCGCCTTCCGGCGGGGGAGCGCCGCCCTCCGGCTGGCGCGGTCCCGTCGACGTCGGCTGAATGCCCCCGGCCCGCGCGGCGGTAACCCGAAACACCTGCTTCCCCTCGAACGAGCGATTTGTCGTCACATCACATGGAATGGCTCCCCAATGGCGCCGCAAACCCCGGGAATTCGCTTTCCCCGGAGGCCCCTCCGGGCGAGGATCGCGCCCATGGAGAACACTGCGGGCCTGGTGGAGCGTCTGACGGCGGCGGCGCGGACGGCGCGGGCCCCGGAGGCGGACCGGGACGGGCACGCCTACTGGGCGCTCGTCGAGGAACTGGCCGTCGGCGCGGGCGGGGAGGAGCCCCTGCGCCTCGGCTCGGCGCTGCTGGATTCCACCGAGCCGCTGGAGCGGGAGGTGGGCTGCGACCTGGTGGCGCGGGCGGCCGACGGGCACGAGTCGGTGCGAGCCGGGGCGGCCACCGCCCTGATCGCGCTCGCCGGGGCGGAGACGCGGGCCGATGTGCTGGAGTCCCTGGTGACCGGCCTGGACCGCACGGAGGACCCGCGCGCCCTTCCCGTCCTGCTGCGGCTGGCCCGGCACGAGGGTGCCGGCGTTCGGCGCGGCGTCGCCATGGCGCTCGGCTCCGTCGGCGGCGGCCGGTCCGACGGGGAGGCCGTCCGGGTCCTGCTCCGGCTCACCCGGGACGAGGCCGCCGGGGTCCGCAACTGGGCGGCCTTCTCACTGGGCACCCAACTGGACCACGACACGGCCGACATCAGGGACGCGCTGTGGAGGTGCGCCGCCGACGAGGACGCGGAGGTGCGGCACGAGGGCGCGCGCGGCCTGGCCCGGCGGCACGACCCCGGGGCCGTACCGCTGGTCGCACACCTGCTGGAGGCCGACGGGCCCGAGGCCTTCCTCCTGGAGGCGGCGGAGGTCCTGGGCGCGCCCGAACTCCTCCCGGCGCTGCGGGCCCACGGGCGCGACGGCGCGGGGACCGGCGAGGCCGTCAGCGCCTGCGATCCCGCCCGGCGGGCCCGGATCGAGGGCGGCGCCTGGGCGGTCGTGACCGAGCTCGAACGGCTCCGCCCGGGCATCGGTGCCGCGCTGGTGTCGCCCCGCCACGAGTCGGTGCACCACATGTACGTGACCCTCCGGGACTCCGGCGACACCGTGTACGACGCCGCCGCGCTCCTGGCCCGCGCCGACGGGGCGCCGACCCGCGCCGCCGAACTCGTCCTGTCCGACCTCGCCGCTCCCGCCGGGTCCGCCGGCTCCCGCCCGGAGCCGGCGGAGTAGGCCCCGGCGTCGGTGGAGCGGGCCCTGCTCCGGTGGGGCGGGGCCCGGAGCCGCCCGCCCGCCACTCACCTCCACGCGGCCCGGCCGGCCGCTGCGTCAGAGTGCGGCGAGGCGGTCCACCAGGAGTTCCACCCGGTGCGCGGTGTGCTCGGGCGGCAGTCGGCCCGCGCGCGTCAGGGTGGCCAGGCCGTGCAGGGCGGCCCAGAACGTCTCGGTGAACAGCCCGGGGTGGACACCCGGCCCGGCGACCTCGGCGAGGCTCTCCAGCAGGGCGGCGAACGCGTCCTTCAGCGGCTCGGGGGTGTCCTCCCGGGCGAACGCCAGGCCGCCGTCCAGCCGGAACATCGCGTCGTAGACCGCCGGGTTGAGCTCGGCGAAGCGGAGATAGGCGAGGGCGAGCGCGGTGACCCGTCCGTGCGGGCCGTCCGCGGCGGCGGTCGCGGCCCGCAGCGCGGCGGCCATCTCGGCGGCCCCCTCCAGCGCGACGGCGCCGATGATCTCGCGCTTGCCCCGGAAGTGGCTGTAGAGGACGGGCTGGCTGTACTCGATGCGCTCGGCGAGCCGACGGGTGGTGACGGCGTCCCAGCCCTGCTGCTCGGCGAGTTCGCGGGCCGTGGCGACGATGAGGCGCTCGCGGTCCGCCCGTTCGCGCTGCTTGCGTTCCTGTACCGACATGAGCTGATCCTAGCACTGCTAGACAATCGAGCGGCAGTAGTACTAGCGTTGCCTCATCAGCTAGCGGCGCTAGATTCTCGGAGGGGTCATCATGTTCAACGCACTGGAGGTGCTCGCCACCGTGCTCGTCGGCCTGATGGTGGGGGTGGAGCTCTCGGTCGCCTTCGTCATGAACCGGATCTTCAGGGCGCTCCCCGAGGACAGCGGCCTGCTCGCCCGCGCCCACGGCGGCCGGATGCTCGGCGCCCTGATGCCGGTCTGGTACTTCACCTCGCTCGCCCTGACCGCGGTCTGGGCCTTCGCCGGCCGGTACGAACCCGGCGCGGGCCCGGTCGTCGCCGCCGGGGCGCTGCTGGTCCTCAGCGTGATCATGTCCGTCCTGCTGCTCGTCCCGATCAACAACCGGGGCAAGACCTGGACCCCCGAGAACCGGCCCGCGGACTGGAAGGACCAGGCGAACCGCTGGGACCGCTACCACTACGCCCGCGTCGCCGTCATCACCGCCGCCTTCACCCTGCTGGTGACCGCGCTCGTCTGACCCCGCGGAGGGCGAGGGCCGGGGCCGGCGGGCGGGGGCTGATTGTCGGACCCCGTCGGTAGGTTCCTGTGCATGACCTCCGTGAACACCGTGGCCACTCGCGTCCTGCACGACCGTCGGACCGCCGCTCCCGGGCCGGCCGCCGAGAACCGCTCCCGCGGCTCCGCCGGCACCGTCGAGGTGGTTCCCCTGTGGGCGGCGCCGTGTGCCCCCGTGCTGCCGGTGGGGCACGGGCGCTGACGGCGCGGGGACCGGCCGGGCGGGGCTTCAGACCGCCGAGTCGAGCAGGTCGGTGCCCAGGGGGGTGACGGTGTGCAGGACGGTGGAGCGGTGCCGGTGGCTGGTGAGCAGGCCCGCGCGGCGCAGCACGGCGGCGTGCTCGGACGCCGTGGCGAGCGAGACGCCGAGGGTGCGGGCGAGTGAGCCGGTGGTGGCGCCCGGGCCGGCCGCGACCTCCCGGAGCACCGCGGCCCGGGTGCGCCCCAGGGCGGCGGCGAGGCCGCCGTCGTCCGGCCGCCGGGGCGCGAACGGGTCGGGTCTGAGCGGGTCGTACGGCACCGGGTAGGCGATGGCCGGGCGGCCGACCGGGCCGATCAGCGCACGCGGGGCCGGTCCGCAGAAGAACAGCGGGACGAGCGTCAGGCCGCGTCCGCCGAGGTGGACGTCCCGTTCGGCGGCGGAGCGCACCTCCAGGACGGGCGGCCGCCAGCGGACGGCCGGGTGCAGTCCGGACAGCAGGGCGTCGACGCCGCCGGTGGCCAGGGTGCGGGTCCGGGCCGCCCAGTCGGCCTCCAGCAGGGCGCGGATGCCCCGCTCGTACGGGGCGAGGGCGCGCGCGTGGTAGACGGCGAGCGCCCTGGTGACGGCGTCGAGCGCGTCCCGGTCGCCGTCCGCCAGACGGCGGACCCAGCCGGGCGGGCGGGTGCCGGCGCGGCGGTGGCGGTCGAGTCCGGCCAGGCCGGCGGCGATCCGGCGGGCCGGGCCGGCGGCCACCGCCCCGGCGCCGTCCGGTTCGCACGGTTCGCAGGGTTCGCGGTGCGGGGCGAGGAGTTCCGGCACCCAGCCGCCGGGCGGCACGAGCGCGTCGAGCAGGTCGAGTTCGGGGCCGCGCCGGCGGAGGACCTGCCGCCGCCAGTGGTCGAACCGCAGCGGCTGGTCGGTGCGCCGGAGCAGCTGCAGGCTCAGGACGGTCTCGCCCGGCCTCGGGGCGCCCGGCGGGGCCAGGACCACCCGGGCCAGGTCCTCCGCGGTGAAGTGGATCCGCAGCATCATCCGGCTCTTCCCCCTCGGTCGCCCCTTGTTGTCCCGTCAACTGACGTGAACACCGCAGATCGAGAATGATCGAGTGGGGCCGGTGAAGCTACTGGTGGGTTTCGGTTCTGGCCGAAACCCGGTGCGGTACGAACGGGAGCTGACCAATAGTCGATTCATCGCCCGGGTCACGGGTGCTGACGACAAGGAGTCATTACCGATGCGCATCTTCGCCAAGGCCGGACGGACGGCCGCCGCCGCCCTGATCGGCGCCACGCTCTCCGCCGGTGTCGTCGGTCTCGGCGCCGGCAGCGCCGCCGCCGCGCCCCTCGACTACACCACCCCGATCAACACCCCGACCTGGGCCCAGGGCAAGAGCTACAACTCCGCCGTGGGCGGCAGCCAGATCGGCATCCTGGTCGCCTCTTCGAGCACCTACTCGTACTGCCAGGCCAAGGGCGACTCCTACAGCGACCTCGGCTACTCCAACAACTGGTGGGTGAACACCGACGACGACTCCGGCCACCTCCGTGCCTGGGTCAGCGCGGTGTACTTCTCCGGCGGCCCGAACTGGGGCCCGATCCCCAACCTGCCGTACTGCTGGCCGGGCGGCAACAACCCGGCCGGCTGACACCGCCGAGCCCCGGACCGGACGGCCCGCCCCCGGGCCGTCCGG
>NZ_JBHJRC010000368.1:0-7460 GCF_042261735.1 Kitasatospora sp. NPDC056327
GGCCACCCGTGGGGTGGCCGGCCTCGCTGCCGGGCGCCTTCGGTGCTGCCGGCCCGCCCCGGTGGGGACGAACCGTTTCATCACCGGCCCCCGAGACCGCGTCGTGCGCGGCTGAGTCTGCTGCCGTGCCCCCGAGTAGGACGGCTGCGGTTGACGGCAGGGGCTACGACCCCGCCGACAGCGGGGTGTGACCGCCTCCGGTCGGGGTCAGCTTTCGGCGAGGATGTGGGACAGCTCCCGGTCGAGGTCGAAGTGACGGTGTTCGGTGCCGGGCGGCACGGCGGCGTCCGTCCGCTTGAGGAACGACTCAAGCGCCCGGGCCGGGGCCTCCAGCAGGGCTTCTCCTTCCGGAGAGCTCAGTGCGATGCAGACCACCCCTTGCCCGTGGCTGCGCGACGGCCACACCCGGACGTCGCCGGTACCGGTGGGTCGGTGCAGCCCCTCCGCAAGGAGATCTCGGGCGAACACCCACTCCACGGTCTCGTCGGCGCCGGTGTGGAACGTGGCGTGCACGGCGTAGGGGTCGGCGGTGTCGTAGCGAAGGCCCGCGGGGACGGGCAGTGAGGACTCGCTGGACACGATGAGGCGCAGGTGCAGCTCGCAGCTGACCGTGGTGTTCATAAGCGCCATGGCCTTTCGCTCAGTGTGCGCTCGGGGAATCGCACGTCGGCGAACGGACCATCCCACCTCCAAGACCGATGTAAACCCCTCTGTCCCGATTCGGGCGCGAGTCGTACCCCTTACGGCGCATTGCGGAATCGCCACAGACTGGCCGCCGGGCGATTACCGGGCCCCTTCTCGGTTAGTTTCCTGGCATGACTGTGCGAAGCGACAAGGCTCGCGGGGACGCGGGCGGGAACACCGGAACGGGGGATGTGATCGTGCCGGACGACACGGGGGTGCCGACGGGCGCGGGCGACGCCGGGGGCGGGAGCGCGGGGGAGGGCGGCGCGGAGGCCGGGGACGGCGGCAGGCCGCTGGGCTCGCGCGCCCCGCGGTTCATCCGCCGCTCGCGCCCGCTGCACCTGAGCTGGCAGGTCGCCGTCTTCCTGGTCGGCCTCGCCGTGGTGGTGCTGGGCGTGATCATGCTGCCGCTGCCCGGGCCGGGCTGGGTGGTCATCTTCCTGGGCATGGGCATCTGGGCGACCGAGTTCGTCTGGGCCCAGCTGGCGCTGCGCTGGACCCGCCGCAAGGTGGCCGAGGCCGCGCAGAAGGCCCTGGACCCGCGGGTCCGCCGCCGCAACATCACGCTCACCGCGATCGGGCTGGCGCTGATCGCCGCGATCGGCGGTTGGTACCTGTGGAAGTACGGCCTGGTCATGCCCTGGAAGATCGACGAGGACTGAGCCGTCCGCCGGGCCGCCGGCCTGCCGGGTCACCCGGTCCGGGCGGGCCGTCCGGGGGGAGGGAGCGCGTTCGGACCACCCTCCGGGATGCGGTAATGTTTTCCCTGCACCCGGGCGATTAGCTCAGCGGGAGAGCACTTCGTTCACACCGAAGGGGTCACTGGTTCGATCCCAGTATCGCCCACCGGAATGCATTGTGATATGTGAGGCCCAGCCGATTATCGGCTGGGCCTCACATGTATTTCCACAATCCGGCGAACGGTGTCCGGGAATGCGCTGAGGCGCAGTCACCTTCCGCACCCCGCAGGAGTTCTGTGGGGGCGTCGGGCGGTACTGCCCGAACGAGTTGTACGGCACCCCCCGAATGGTGCTACAGTTCTTCTCGTTGCCCGGGCGATTAGCTCAGCGGGAGAGCACTTCGTTCACACCGAAGGGGTCACTGGTTCGATCCCAGTATCGCCCACCGGACAGCACGCAGGCCCTGATCGGGAGACCGGTCGGGGCCTGCGGCGTTTCCGCGGGCCCGCCGTCCTGCCGGTTCCGCTAGGGCGTGTCTTGTGGATCTTGGCGGGCCCGGCAGTGATCCACAAGAGCCCTAGGCCGCCACCTCGCAGTCGTGCTCCGGCGAGAGCCGGCGCCCGCAGCCGCACCGGGCCGGCCGCAGCGGCCAGGACAGGTCCACCCGCTCGTCCGCCCCGGACCGGTCGAACCAGGCCTGCAGCCCCCGCGCCTGCGCCGCGTGCCAGACCGCCTGCCGCAGGTGCAGCTCCGCCGCCGTCAGCGAACCCAGCACTCCCGGGTGGCGCGCGCCGATCGTGCGCACCACGCCCAGCGCCGCCGTCGCGTCCGCCGCCGCGTCGTGGGCCCCCGTCAGTTCCACCCCGTAGTGCGCGCACAGGTCGGTCAGCGTCCGCCGGCCCCGGCGGTAGCGGTCCACGTGCTTGTCCAGCACCCGCGGGTCGAGTATCAGCAGGGCCGCCGGACCGGTCGCCTCGGTCAGCGACACCCCCCGGTGCCGGCGCAGTTCCCGGTCCAGCAGGGTCAGGTCGTACGGGGCGTTCATCACCACCACCGGGCGCCCGGCCCGGGCCTGCGCCGCCAGGGCGGCCGCGACCTCGGCCACCACCACCGGGGCCGGACGTCCGTGCGCCCGCACCGTCTCGTCGCTGATCCCGTGCACCGCGCGGGCGCCGTCGGGTATCGGCACGCCGGGGTCGGCGAGCCAGGTGGTGGCCACCGGGGCCGCGCCCGGGGCGGGTTGGACGACCAGGGCGGCCGAGACGAGCCGGTCGGTCTCGACGTCCACGCCGGTGGTCTCGGTGTCGAAGGAGGCGAGCGGGCCGGTGAACCAGTGCTGCTGCATGACTGCCCCTCGAAAACAGCGTGTTCCCGCCCCGGTGATACCCGCCCCTGACGCCACCTCAACCGTTTGCCGCCGCACCGGCCGGGCACCCTGCCCTCGGGCGCCCTGTTCGAATCCGGACGGGCCCCGGGAACGGGGGAGGACGGACGGTCATGGCGCTGACGCAGCCGCAGCCCGGGGAGGCGGCGGCCGTCCTGCGGGGGAACCTGGCGGTGACCGCCTGCATGGAGACGCTGCAGGTCGGGTACCTGCACGCGGTCGCCGCCGCGGCGGGCTGCTCGCTCTCCCAGCCGTTCCCCGACAACGGCATCGACTGGCACGTGAGCCACGGCTCGTCCGGTCACGAGGTCGACGACGAGGTCACCGTCAAGATCCAGCTGAAGGCCACCCAGCAGACAGCGCCCGACCCGCGCGGCGCGTTCTTCTCCTTCACCCTGGACAACGACCACCTGCGCAAGCTCGCCCGGCCCCGGGTCGCCGTGCCCCGGATCCTCGTCGTCATGCTGCTGCCCCGCCACGTCGACCGCTGGCTCGCCGCCCGGCCCGACGCCCTGGAGCTGCGGCACTGCTGCTACTGGGTCAACCTGGCCGGCCACCCGGTCACGGGGCAGCGCCGGACCAACGTCCGCGTCCCCACCGCGAAGGTCTTCGACGACCGCGCCCTGTGCGACATCATGGCCCGGGTCGGTGCGGGCGGCAGCCCGTGACGGCCCGGCCCCGGCCGGGAGGAGCCGTTCCCATGACACTGCCCCACGGGTCGACGCGACACGCGTCCGGCACACCGCCGCAGGCCGGTCCGCTGCCCGATCCGGCGGCCGTCGACCCCGCGGTGCTCGCCACCCTGCTGGCCCGGCACGGCTGGGTCCGGCGTGGCGGGCCCGCCGCCCGCTACGGGCGCTGGACGCCCCCCGAGGGCACCGACCCCGGGGTCAGCCTGCTCGTCCCCGCCGCGGACGGCTTCGACGACGCGGTCGAGCTGCTCACCGATGCCGTCACCGCGCTCTCCCGCTCCGCCAGCCCCTCCGCCCGCGCCATCCTGCTCGCCCTGGCCGTCCCGGGGGACGAGCTCCAGTGGCGGCGCGACCTCGCCGCCCCGGCCGGCGCCGCCGCCCCGGGCACCGTGCCCTGGGAGGACGCCGAGCGGCTCCGGCTGGCCGCCCGCGCCATGCTCGCCGCCGGGGCCAAGGCGGGCCGCACCCGCGCCGCGTACTTCGGTGCCCGCCTCGACGCCTGGGCCGGCGACTTCCTCGACCGGGTCCTGGTCGTCCCCGGCGGCCCAGGGCTGACCGCGTACACCCCCGCGCCCGAGGGCCGGGCAACCGTCACCACCCTGGTCCGCGCCCTGGAGGCGCTGCGCGACGCGGTCGACTACCGGCGGGTGAGCGGGGGCGGCGAGGCCTTCGAGAACGCCGTCCAGTCCGGTGTCAGCCGCGAGCTGGTGGAGGCCGTCCAGGAGCTGGTGCGGGGCGCCGCCGCCGGCCGGTTCACCGTCGCCTGGTCGGCCGCGGCGGGCACCCCCGGCGGGTTCGGCGACCGCCGGATCGCCGTCGAGTTCTCCCCCGGCGACCTCCCGGCCCTCGCGGAGGCCGCCGATCTGCTGGAGCGCATCGAGCCGGCCGTCGCCGTCACGGTGGTCGGCCTGGTGGTCCGCCTCAAGCGCGCCGACCCGGCGGGGCCGGGCAGCGTGCGACTGCGGGTGCTCGGCGGCGCCGAGGTCGACGAGGTCAAGGTCCGGCTGCCCGACCCCGCCTACCGGCTCGCCGCCGGGGCCCACCTGGCCGGCACCCCCGTGCGGGTCAGCGGCCGGCTGGAGCGGCGCGGCGGGTTCCGCCGGCTCGCCCGGCCCACCGGCCTGGAGCCCTGCGGACTGGAGGACGCCGAGCGCGAGCGGCTGCTCAAGACCCTGGGGGAGGGACGGGACGGGTAGGAGGGGTACGGAGGTGACGGCGGGGCCACCGCTCTCGGTACCATCGTCAGGCGCAGCGAAGTGCTGCGTCCTCTGAATCCAGCACGTCAGGAGAGACCGGTGACGGACGTCCGGGTAATCATCAACCGCGAACCCGATCGGGAAGAGCGCGTGGTGACCACGGGCACCACGGCCGCCGAGCTCTTCGCCGACGACCGCTCGATCGTCGCCGCCCGCGTGGGCGGTCAGCTGAAGGACCTCGCGCACGTCGTCCAGGACGGCGACGAGGTGGAGCCGGTCGCGATCGGCAGCCGGGACGGCCTCGACATCCTGCGCCACTCCACCGCGCACGTCATGGCCCAGGCCGTGCAGCAGCTCTTCCCGGAGGCCAAGCTCGGCATCGGCCCGCCGGTCAAGGACGGCTTCTACTACGACTTCGACGTCGAGAAGCCGTTCCACCCCGATGACCTCAAGGCCATCGAGAAGAAGATGCAGGAGATCATCAAGCGCGGGCAGCGGTTCTCCCGCCGGGTGGTCACCGACGAGGCGGCCCGCGAGGAGCTCGCCGCCGAGCCGTACAAGCTGGAGCTGATCGGCCTCAAGGGTTCCGCCGCCACCGCCGGCGAGGGCGCCGACGTCGAGGTCGGCGCCGGCGAGCTCACCATCTACGACAACCTGGACGCCAAGAGCGGCGAGCTGTGCTGGGGCGACCTCTGCCGCGGCCCGCACCTGCCCAGCACCCGGATGATCCCGGCGTTCAAGATCATGCGCTCGGCCGCCGCCTACTGGCGCGGCAGCGAGAAGAACCCCATGCTCCAGCGCCTGTACGGCACCGCCTGGCCGAGCAAGGACGAGCTCAAGGCGCACCTGGAGTTCCTGGAGGAGGCCGCCAAGCGCGACCACCGCAAGCTCGGCAACGAGCTCGACCTCTTCTCCATCCCCGAGGAGATCGGCTCCGGCCTGGCCGTCTTCCACCCCCGGGGCGGCATCATCCGCCGCGCCATGGAGGACTACTCGCGCCGCCGGCACGAGGAGGAGGGCTACGAGTTCGTCTACACCCCGCACGCCACCAAGGGGAAGCTCTTCGAGAAGAGCGGTCACCTGGACTGGTACGCGGACGGCATGTACCCGCCCATGCAGCTCGACGAGGGCGTGGACTACTACCTCAAGCCGATGAACTGCCCGATGCACAACCTGATCTTCGACGCGCGCGGCCGCTCGTACCGTGAACTGCCGCTGCGCCTGTTCGAGTTCGGCACCGTGTACCGGTACGAGAAGTCCGGTGTGGTGCACGGCCTGACCCGTGCCCGCGGCTTCACCCAGGACGACGCGCACATCTACTGCACCCGCGAGCAGATGGCGGACGAGCTCGACTCGACCCTCACCTTCGTGCTCAACCTGCTGCGCGACTACGGTCTGACCGACTTCTACCTGGAGCTGTCCACCAAGGACCCGGAGAAGTTCGTCGGCACCGACGACGCGTGGGAGGAGGCCACCGCGGTCCTCGCCGCGGTCGCCGAGAAGCAGGGCCTGCCGCTGGTCCCGGACCCGGGCGGCGCGGCCTTCTACGGCCCGAAGATCTCGGTGCAGGCGAAGGACGCCATCGGCCGGACCTGGCAGATGTCGACCATCCAGCTGGACTTCAACCTGCCCGAGCGCTTCGACCTGGAGTACACGTCGGCGGACGGCTCGCGCCAGCGGCCGGTCATGATCCACCGGGCGCTGTTCGGCTCGATCGAGCGCTTCTTCGCGGTGCTGCTGGAGCACTACGCCGGCGCCATGCCGCCGTGGCTGGCCCCGGTCACCGTGACCGGCATCCCGATCACCGACGAGCACGTGCCGTACCTGCTGGAGGTCGCGGCCGAGCTCAGGAAGCGCGGGATCCGGGTCGAGGTGGACACCTCGGACGACCGGATGCAGAAGAAGATCCGCAACGCCCAGAAGACCAAGGTCCCGTTCATGCTGATCGCCGGCAACGACGACGTCGAGGCGGGCGCGGTCTCCTTCCGCTACCGCAGCGGCGAGCAGAAGAACGGCGTCCCGCTGGCCGACGCGGTGGCCGAGATCGTGGACGCGGTGGAGCGCCGGATCCAGGTCTGACACCGGTCGCGGTACCCGGGCGCGGGGCGGGCTCCTCGGGGAGTCCGCCCCGCGCGGCTTTGCAAGCACGGTCGGGCGAATATGCTGATCAGCATGACGACTGAGCCGGAACTGCAGCAGGGCGTCGGGGAGCCGGACGGCTTCCGCCGCCTGTGGACCCCCCATCGGATGGCCTACATCCAGGGCGAGAACAAGCCGACCGGCCCGGCTCCGGACGACGGCTGTCCGTTCTGCTCGATCCCGTCGCTGAGCGACGAGGACGGGCTGGTCGTCGCGCGGGGGAACGCCGTGTTCGCGGTGCTCAACCTCTACCCGTACAACGGCGGGCACCTCATGGTGGTCCCGTACCGGCACGCGGCGGACTACACGGAGCTGGACGAGGCGGAGACCGCCGAGCTGGCGGTGTTCACCAAGAAGGCGATGACGGCGCTGCGCGCGGCCTCGGGCGCGCACGGCTTCAACATCGGCATGAACCAGGGCGCGGCGGCCGGCGCCGGCATCGCCGCGCACCTGCACCAGCACGTGGTGCCGCGCTGGGGCGGGGACACCAACTTCATGCCGGTGGTGGGGCACACCAAGGTCCTGCCGCAACTGCTGGCGGACACCCGGAAGATGCTGGCCGACGCCTGGCCGCGCGGCTAGGGAGTGTCTCGTGGATCACTGCCGGGTCCGCGTCCGACAAGATCCGCACGACACGCCCCAGGGCCGGTGACGTGCGAGGGCCCCGCCGACCGTCTCCCGGTCC
>NZ_JBHJRC010000369.1:0-7277 GCF_042261735.1 Kitasatospora sp. NPDC056327
CTGGCGCCGCCCCGGGGGGGCCCGGGGGGGGGGGGGGGCCCCGGGGCGGGCGCGGGCGGGCCCCACCGCCGTCGGGCGGCCGGTGGCTACGGGAGCCAGGCGGCGGCCGAGTGCGAGGGGTAGAGGCTCCAGGGGGAGCGGGTCAGGAACAGGCCGACGACCAGGCCCGCGTTGTTGACGAACAGGGAGGTCCGGTTGGCGGTGTTCTCCGGGTCGAGGTCGGTCAGGGTGCCGTCCGGGGCCCAGAGCCGGCCCGACTGGTACTGGCGGGCCGGAATGCCGTCCGTCGCGTAGCCGACGACGGTGCCGGAGTCGTTGACCCCCAGGGCGATCGACCTGCCGCCGTTCTCCGGCTTCCGGGCGAGCGGGGTGAACGTCCCGTCCGCGCTCCAGCGGGCCGCGTGCCCGTTGACGGAGTCCACATTGGGCAGGTACTGGCCGACGACCGTCCCGGAGTTGTTGATCGCCGTCGGCATGGTGCCCGGGCCGAGGTCGCGGACCGCTCCGTGGGCGGAGCGGACCAGACCGTGGCGGACGGCGCCCGAGCTCGTCGGCACGTCGGCCACGCCGACCACGGTGCCGGCCTCGTTGATGTCGACGGGCCAGTCGCCGGACCCGCCGGTCGGGACCGTGGTGAAGCGGGCCGGGGTGCCGTCCGGGCTCCAGATGATCCCGCGCGAGATGCCGTCGTACGCCCGGCCGATCACGGTGCCGTGACTGTTGACGCCGGTGACCACGCTGGTCGTCGCACCGGGAAGCGGGGCGAGGGCGACCGTGGTGCCGTTCGGGCGCCAGGCCACGGCGTGCGGCTGGTTGGAGACGGTGTAGGAGGTCCCGACCACGATGCCGCTGCCGCTGATCGCGGTGGCCGTGCTGTAGAGGTCGCCGGGCAGCGGGGGCAGCGGGGTGGGCGTGCCGTCGGCCGCCCAGCGGACGGCGGTCGGGCGCGAGGAGTCCCGCGAGGCGGGCCAGGAGACGCCGATCGTGAGGTTCGCGTCGTTGACGCCCACGGCCTGCGCGTAGTCCTCGCCGGGCAGCGGGGCGAGCGTGACGGGGGCGAGGTCGGGGTTCCAGCGGACGGCGCTGGGCTTGTCGAGCTGGTCGTACCCGTAGGCGTAACCGACGAACACACCGCTGTTGTTGACGCCGGTGGGCTCGCTGTAGGACTTGCCGGGGACGCCGGTCGGCGGCACGGTCATGATCGGGGCGGTGAGCGGGGCGGCTGCCGCGGAGGCCGTGGGGGAGGCCCCCAGCAGTGCTCCGGCGGTGAGGGCGGCGGCGACGGCGGCGGCCGTGCGGTGGCCGGTGCGGGCGGTCATGACACGGGTTCCCTGTCTGGTCGACGGCATGTCGGCCCGGTCCTGCGGTGCTCCGGCGCCCGCGGGGGTCGCGAGGGCCGGGGCGGACGGGCCGCTGGTGCGGTGGTGCGGGACGTGCCGTGTGCTCTCGCCGCCGGTACGGACACCGGGTGCCGCTCCGGCAGCGCGTCGATACGGCCGCGACTCTAGCCGCCGGGCCTGCCCTTCGCAGGCCGATCGTGCGTTGCGGAAAGGATTCCGCAGGTGCCGTCGGGAGACGGGTGATCCCGGCGGTGCTGCTCGACGTAGCGGCGGGTCCGGCTGTCGGCGGAGACGAACTCGTACGTCCGGGGCGCCGGGGACGCTCGGGCGTCGACGGGGCGGCGGGCCCGGCCGGACGGGGGAGCGGAGGGGAGCGGACGGCGAAGGCCCGGAGGACGAGTCCTCCGGGCCTTCGGTGCCACTGAGTAGCGGGGACAGGATTTGAACCTGCGACCTCTGGGTTATGAGCCCAGCGAGCTACCGAGCTGCTCCACCCCGCGTCGGTGAACCCGACCCTACGGCATCGGACGGTCCGGGGGCGAATCGACGGCCGCGGCGGCCCGGCACCCCCGCCCGGACCGTCCCGGTGCCGGAGCCCCGCCCCCGACCGGCGCTAACCTTGGAACCCCAGGTCAACATGCCTGCGGACCAAGGAGACGGAAGAGTGGCGCAGGACATACGGGCCGGTGCGAAAGCCCTGGTCGGGCGGCAGCGGGAGACCGGACTGCTGGCCGCAGCCCTCGCCCGCGCCGGGGAGGGCGAGGGCGGCTCCACCGTCCTGCTGCGCGGCGACCCCGGCGTCGGCAAGAGCACCCTGCTGGCCTGGACCGAGCACGCCGCCCGCGGACGCGGCTTCACCGTGCTGCGCGCCACCGGCGCGGAGGCCGAGACCGACCTCGCGTTCGGCGCCCTCCACCAGGCCCTCTGGTCGCCCCTCCAGCGCTCCGCGGCCCTCCCGCCGCACCAACGGGAGGCCCTCGACGCCGCGTTCGGCGCCCGCTCCGGAGCCCCGAGCGGCTTCGCCGTCGGCGCCGCCGCGCTGGCCCTGCTCGACGGGGAGGTGCGGACCGCCCCCGTGCTCCTCCTCCTGGACGACCTGCACTGGATCGACTCCTCCAGCGCCACCGTCCTCGGCTTCCTGCACCGGCGCTGCGCCGGACTCCCGCTGGTCATCGTCGGCGCCACCCGCACCGACGGCCCGGCCGCCCAGACCTGGTCCGCCGAGACCGTCGAGGTCCGGGCGCTGCCCCGGGCGGACGCCGCCGAACTGCTCGGCACCCGGCACCCCGGGCTCGCCGCCGGCACCCGCGACCGGGTGCTCGCCGAGGCGGACGGCAACCCGCTGGCCCTGGTCGAACTGCCCCGGCAGCTGGCCGACGCCCAGCGCAGCGGCGTCGCCCCGCTGCCCGCCCGGCTGCCCCTGGGCCGCCGGCTGGAACGGATGTTCGCCGACCGGCTGGACGCGATGACCCCGGAGGCCGGCCGGCTCCTGCTGCTGGGCGCCCTGGCCACCGGCCAGGACCTCAGCAGCGGCGTCTGGCTGCGCGCCGCCGGGGACGGCGACCCGCGCGGGACCCTGGCCCGGATCGAGGCCGACGGCCTGGCCCGGCTCGACGCCACCGGACAACTGGTGTTCCGTCACCCCCTGGCCCGCACCGCCGTGGTCGCCGCGGCCTCCGACGCCGCCCGGCGCGAGGCCCACCGCGCCCTGGCCGAGGTGCTCGCACCGACCGACCCCGGGCGCCTGGTCCACGAGGCCGCGGCCGCGCTGCTGCCCGACGAGGACCTCGCGCAGCGCCTCCAGGAGGCCGGCCGCGACCTCGCCGGGCGCGGCGGCGACGCCGAGGGCGCGCTGCTGCTGGAACGCGCCGCCGTACTCAGCCCCGGCTCCTGCGACCGCGTCCGCCGGCTCACCTGGGCCGCCGTGATGTCGGCCCGCGGCGGACAGCTGCGCCACACCGCGGCGCTGGTCGGGGAACTGAAGAACAGTGCCGTGCCGCAGGACGTCGCGCCGCTGTTCGCCTACGCGGTCGTCTACGCCGACCAGAGCCACCACGTCGAGTTCGCCTCCTCCGCCGCCCTGCTGCCGGCCGCCCTGGACGCACTGACCGCGCCGGGTGCCGACGGCTTCGGCGGGCTGGTCGAACAGGCCTACTTCAAGCTGCTGCTGGCCGCCAGCTACACCGACGACCCCTGGGCCTGGCAGGCGCTGCACCGGCACCGCGAGGCCGTCTCCGAGGCCGGCCGGCTCTGCCTGCGCGCCTGGACCGAACCGGGCCCGGGCACCGCCGACGAACTGCGGGCGCTCGCCGGGAGCCTGACCGGCGAGCAGGAGGCCGGCGCGGCCTGGCTGCTGCTCTGGACGGCCACGGCGCTCGACTGCCCCGAGGGCAACCTGTGGCAGCGCTTCACCGGGCTGCACAACTTCGCCTCCCAGGGCTCGGTGGCGAAGGCCCGCTGTCACCAGGACTACCTGGACGGGCACTGGGACCGCGCCGGCGTCTGCCTGACCGAGGCCGGGATCGCCGAGGAACTCGGCTACCACTGCAACGCCCTGCTGTTCCGCCTCTACCACGCCCACTACCTGGCGGGCCGGGGCGACGAGACCGGGCTGGACGCGATCGACCGGAGGATCCGGCCGGACGCCACCCGCGCCCGGATGCGCCACGTCCTCGACCGCCTCACCCACCTGCACGGGCTGGCCGCCCTGGCGCACCGGCGCCACGAGGAGGCGTACGCGCACTTCGGCGAACTCACCCCGCCCGGCCGCCCGCCCGCCGGACCGGCCTGGCACCACGCGCTGGTGCTCGACCTGGTGACGGCCGCCGTGCACACCGGCCGCCGCGAGGAGGCACTGGCCCACCTCGCCGCGGCGCGCGGCGCCCGCTCCGCGGAGATCTCCGAACGGCACGCCTTCCTGGTCGCGGCGGCCACCGCGGTGGCCGCCGAGGACGGCGAGGACGACGGGGCGGCCGAGGCCGCCTTCCGCACCGCGTACGCGGTGCCCGGTGCCGAACGCTGGGTGTTCGAACTCGCCCGGCTCCGGCTCGCCCACGGTGCCTGGCTGCGCCGGCGCCACCGCCCCGGGGCCCGCGAGGTGCTGCGGGCCGCCCACCACGACTTCCGCCGACTGCGGGCGCTCCCCTGGGCGCAGTGGTGCGAGGAGGAGCTGCGGGCCGCGGGCGACCTCGTGGTCCCGGCGCAGCGGGGCGCGGCCGAACCCGCCGCCGGCCCGGTGGACGGGGCGGCGCCTTCCGGGGCGGCAGGTCCGGCCGCCCGGGCGGGCGCGGCCGTGCTGACCGGTCAGGAGCTGCGGATCGCCCGGCTGGCCGCGACCGGCCTGACCAACAAGGAGATCGGCCGCCAGCTCCGGCTGTCGCCGCGCACCGTCGCGGCGCACCTCTACAAGATCTTCCCGAAGCTCGGCATCGCCTCCCGGGCCGCCCTCGCCCACGCCCTGGGCCCCGGTGCCGGGCCCGGCGACGGCACCGGCACCGGTCGTGGGTCCGGTCGCGGTTCCGGCCCCGGTGACGACCCGGCGGGCGTCCGGCCGCGCCCGCCGGGCGGGACGGCAGTCAGATGACCTAACGGACCGCTCCGTCCGTCGGTCAGGCTGGCCGTGTCGGAAGTCGGCGGAAGAACGGGCGGTCAGATGGGCATGCGGGTGACGACCGCGTCGGTCCCGGACGGCGAGAAGGCGGCCTACCTGGGCGGCGCCGTGTCACGGACCCTCGTCCCGGTCGAGGTGCGCCCGCTCACCGGGCGGCCGTTCGACGGACGCCTGGTGTCGCACCGGCTCGGCCACGTGCGCGTCTCGACGCTGGAGGCGGACGCCGCCCGGGTCTCCCGCACGGCCGCGCTGATCGCCCGGGCCCCGCGCAGCGAGCCGCAGGTCGGGGTGGGCGTCCAGGTGTGCGGCCGGGCGGTCCTCCAGCAGGACGGGCGCCGGGCCGAGGTGCCGCCCGGCGGCCTGGTGCTGTACGACACCGCGCGCCCGTACTCGGTGGACTACCCGGAGCGCTTCCGCACCCACCTGTTCCACCTGCCGCGCCGGCTGCTCGGGGTGCCGGAGCAGGAGCTGCGGGAGGTGGCCGCCACGGCGGTCGGCCCGGCGGACGGCTACGGACCGGTGCTGCTGCCGTTCCTGGACACCCTGGCCGCCTCCGCGCACTCCTACTCCGCGCCGGTCGGCGAGCGGCTGGCCGGCAGCGTCGCCGAGCTGCTCAGCGGCCTCGTCGCCGACCTCGCCCACGGCCGGGCGGCGGAGGAGCCGGACAGCGCCGGCACCCAGCTGGTCGGCCGGATCCGCGGGTACATCGACCGGCACCTGGCCGAGCCGCAGCTCGGGCCGGAGCGGATCGCGCAGGCCCACCACATCTCGGTCCGGTACCTGCACCGGCTCTTCGAGGGCGAGGACGTGACCGTGAGCCGGCTGATCCAGCAGCGCCGGCTGGAGGAGTGCGCCCGCGAGCTGGCCCGCCGGAGCCGCACGGCGCCGACCGTGTCGGCGGTCGCCCAGCGCTGGGGGTTCGTCAACCCGGCGCACTTCAGCCGGACCTTCCGCGCCGCGTACGGCGTCCCGCCCCGGGAGTGGCGCGCCGGACGCCGGCCGGCCGGGCCGGGCGACGGGGCCTAGCCGAACCGTGGAGCCGGGCGGCGTCCCCGGTGACGACGGGCGCACGGTGCCCGGCGCCGTCCCGCCCACGGCTCACCCGGGCGCAGCGGCGCCCACCGACCGAAGCCAGGAGACGAGTTGCCCGACCTCACCCCCTCTCCCGACCGCGGGCCGGTACTCGACCGGGCGCTCCAGGACTTCCTGGACGCCCGGTCCGGCCCGTCGGCGGCGGAGCCGCCGGACCTCGCCTTCCTCGCGGCCGACGGCCCGACCGGCGCCGGCGGGGCACCCGGCCTCCCCGGCGGCGATCCGGACGACCCGTTCTCCACCACGACGGAGTGGCTGGCGCTGCCCGGCGGGCCGACCGGACGGGTCTCCGTCCAGGTGACCAGGCCTGCCGGCGCCGCCGAGCCGTGCCCGGTGATGCTGTTCCTGCCGGGCCTGGGCTGGTCGCCCGGGGACGCCGGGCACTACGGCCGGCTGGTCCGGGAGTTCGCCCTGGGCGCGGACGCCGCGGTGGTGTTCGTGGACTACGCGCGGGCGCCCGCCGCGCGCTACCCGGTGGCCGTCGAGCAGTGCTACGCGGTGGTCCGCTGGATCCGGGCGCACGGCCACGAGATCGGCCTGGCGGGCGAACGGGTGGCCGCCGTCGGGGACTCGGCGGGGGCCAACCTGGTGGCGGCGCTGACGCTGCTGGCCCGGGAGCGCGGGGACGCGGGGCTGGTCCACCAGGTGCTGGTGTGCCCGGTGACCGACGCGGACTTCGACACGCCGTCCTACCGCCGGTTCGCCACCGGCTACTTCCTGCACCGCGACCACATGCGCGGGTTCTGGGACGACTACCTGCCCGACCCGGGGCTGCGCCGGGAGGCGACCGCCGCGCCGCTGCAGGCCTCGCTGGAGCAGCTCGCCGGGCTGCCCCCGGCACTGGTGGTCACCGCCGAGGCCGACGTGCTGCGGGACGAGGGCGAGGCCTACGCGGCCCGGCTCCGCGCGGCGGGCGTCCCGGTCGTGGCGACCCGCTACCAGGGGGCCGTGCACGGCTTCCTGCTGCTCGACGCGTGCTGCCCGACCGGCACCGCCCGGGCGGCGCTGATCCAGGTCGTCGACACCGTGCACGTCGCCCTGCACCGCGGCGCCTGGTGAGCGCGGTCCGGGTGCGGCCCGGGTGCGGACGGGGGCGGGGACGGGAGCGGGTCCGGGGCGCGGAGGGCGGCCGCGGTGGCACCCCGTCCGCCCTCCGGCCCCGCGGCGGTGTCCGGACGCGCCGGAGGGGGCCCGGGGGCGCCCCCCGGGCCGCGGCCCCCCCCCCCCCCCCCCCC
>NZ_JBHJRC010000370.1:0-7233 GCF_042261735.1 Kitasatospora sp. NPDC056327
GCCCCCGCACGGGCCGCGGCCGGCACCGCCGGCGGGCGTACCGGTCGGCCGAACCGGCCGTACCGGTCAGCCGAACTGGCCGGGCCGGTAGCCGCCGGCGGGCTGCCGGTTGATGACGTTGATGCGGTTGTAGGCGTTGATGACGGCGATCAGCGAGATCAGCGCGGCCAGTTGGTCCTCGTCGTAGTGCTCGGCCGCCCTCGCCCAGGCCTCGTCGGTGACGCCGCCGGCGGCGTCGGCGATCCGGGTGCCCTGCTCCGTCAGCTCCAGCGCGGCGCGTTCGGCGTCGGTGAAGACCGTGGCCTCCCGCCAGGCCGCCACCAGGTGCAGCCGCTGGGCGGTCTCGCCCGCGTGGGCGGCGTCCTTGGTGTGCATGTCGGTGCAGAACCCGCAGCCGTTGATCTGGCTGGCGCGGATCTTCACCAGCTCCTGGGTGGCGTGCGGCAGCCCCGACTCGGCGAGCGCCTTGCCGGCCGAGTTGATGTGCCGCAGGACCTTGGCCCCCACGCCGTTGCCGAAGTAGTCGAGACGGGATTCCATCGTGTGCTCCTCGCGTCGTACGGATTCACCTGGATGACCGGGAACCGCGGCGGAGTGTGACAACCCGGCGGCATGGCCTGCGTCACACCCGGCGCCGCCGCCCTCCGCGGCGTCCGTCCGGCCCGGGCCGACCGGCTGTCACATCCGGGCGGTGTCACCGGTCTTCTCCGGTCGGAGGAGGCGCCGACCGCGCCTCCTCCGTGTGCCGACGACACGGCGGCACGACGACGCGGAGACGAGGTCACGTGAAACGCTTCCGAACGGCGGCCGGCCTGCTGGCCGGCCTGCTGCTCCCGCTCTCCCTGCCGGCCCTCGCGCCGGCCGCACCGCTGCCCGCCCCGGCCCTGTCCGCCCCCGCCGCGTCCGCCCGGGCGGCCGACGGGACGGCGGCGGACGGGGTGGACCTGAGCGTCGCGAACCGTACCGGCCCGCCCCCCGGCCTGCCGGACTGGTCGCGGGTGGGCTTCCGGGGCGGCCGGGAACTGCCCCGCGGCGACGCCGGGCTGACCGGCGACGCCACCTGCCGAATATCGCCGGACTTCCTGGCGGCCAAGTACCGGGTGGTCGCGGACGACGGGGCCGACGACACCGCCGGCCTGCAGCGGGCGATCGACGACATCAGGAGCCGGTGCTCGCCGACGGCCAACTTCGACCGGCGCTCGCTGATCGAGCTGCCGGCCGGCCGGATCGACGTCTCCCGGCAGATCTACGTCGACGCCGACCACCTCGTGCTGCGCGGCCGGGGCTCCGGTGCGGGCGGCACCCGGCTGGTGTTCCGGCCGGACCTGAGCACCCGCTACGACACGGTGGTCAACGGCCGCTGGGACCAGGACAGCATGGTCGCCGGCACCGGCGTCGACGTCGGCACCGGCGGCTGGATGTGGCCCGGCCGCGGTCTGTTCCGGGTGCAGACCCGGGACGTCGCGGACCGCTACAAGGACGACTGGGAGGCGGCCACGACCGTCCCCATGCGCAAGGACGTCTTCGAGGGCAGCGTCAACCAGCACTGGGTCTCCGGTGTCAAGGTGGCCGCGCAGGCCGACGATCCGGGCTACTCGGCCCGGCAGGGGAGCAGCGTCGTCCGGCTGGACCCGAAGGCCGACACCAAGAGGTTCCGGCCGGGCGGCTACGTCTGGGTGGGCGCGGCCAACAGCAGGAAGTTCTACGCGCAGCAGGGCATCACCGACCCGAGCATGATCGCGGCGCTCCACATGCGCCAGCAGATGTTCCGGGTCCTGCGCATCGACGCCACCGCGAAGACGGTCACCCTGGACCGGCCGCTGGAGTGGGACCTGCCGGTCAACTCCGAGTCGGACGGCTCCGAACCGCTGAACGGCAGCGGCACGCCGTACGCCAGCAAGGTCACCCCGCTGAAGGTGGTCGAAGGGGTCGGCTTCGAGGACTTCGCCTTCACCCAGGAGATGGAGGGCCTGCCCAAGCTGGGCGGCGGGACGTACTCGCTGACGCCCGCCCAGGCCGTGCACAACTACGGCAACCTGGCGCCCGAGTACGCGATGCACGGCATCGTCTTCAAGTGGGCCGCCAACGGGTGGGCGCGCGGCCTGAAGGCCGAGATGACCGGCTCGCACCCGATCGTCACCGAGGTGGCGCGGAACCTGCAGATCGAGGGCAACACCTTCGACGGCGCCTGGAACAAGGGCAAGGGCGGCAACGGCTACCTGCGCGGCAGCCGGGTCTGGGACTCGCTCTGGGCGCTCAACGTCAGCCGCAACCTGCGCCACTTCACCTTCCAGTGGTCGGCGAGCGGCAACGTGGCCTTCCGCAACGACCTCGACTCCGACCTCAACCTGCACGGCGGATGGGAGCACAACAACCTCTTCGAGCAGAACACGGTACGGATCCCGTACGAGCACCGGTCGGCGAACTGCGCGGCCAACTGCGGCGGCGAGGGCGGCGAGACGGACGAGGGGACGTGGTACCCGATCTGGTGGGCGGCCGGTCCCAAGGCCGGGAAGTGGTCGGGCTCCTCGGGGCCGCAGAACGTCTTCTACAACAACACCATGGTCAAGCAGACCACCCCGGGCGGCCCCTTCGAGCCGTACGCGCCCTACGGTGTCCGGGCAGGCACCGCCTTCCAGTTCGGTTCCGACACCGGGGACCCGCGCACCTTCCGGCCGCTGGGCCAGGGCGGCCGGGGCATCCCCGACTGGACCGGCCGGGAGACCCTGGACTACCAGGGCGACGGGCTGGTCCTGCTCGACGCGGGCAAACGGCACTCGCTGTTCCTGCGGGACACCGGCGGCGTCCTCGAACCCCGGCCGCCCCGCTGGTTCGAGTCGACGGCGCTCACCTGGAACATGCAGGGGTCGAGCGGCGAGCACATGACCGACAAGTGGAACGCCGGCGTGGCCCAGCTGGAGAAGGACACCAACGCCGACGTCGTCGCCCTCCAGGAGTCCGGCGCCCCGCCCGGCCGGGGGGCCTCGACCGTGCCGATCACGATCGCGCAGACGTCGTACCGCCGGAGCGACGGCGAGGCCCCTCCGGTGGAGGAGTACCAGATGGCCGGGATGCGGAGCCGGGGCGGCGGATTCGTCTACCGGCTGAAGACCGTCAACCCCGGCCAGACCAACGGCAGGACGAGCCTGGCCATCTGGAGCCGCCGCGCGGTGCGGGACCAGGACGTCCACGTGGTCCCCGGCCGGGTGGACGCCCGGGGCCGCCACCCCGACGACCACCGGCCGGCGCTCGGCATCAAGGTGTGCGGCCTCGTCTACTTCACCCTGCACGGCGACTCGTCCGGTGGCAGTGACACCGCCGAGCTGCTGAACAACATCAGGGTTCGGATGTCGACCGCGGGCCCCGGCGGAACGGCACAGCCCTGGATCGCGCTCGGCGACTACAACCGCGGCCCCGGCAGTCTGGCGACCCTCCTGGCCGGCGCGCGGGACCTCTTCCACATCAGCGGCGCGCACCCGGCGACCCGCGGCAACAACCTCCTCGACTACGCGGTCACCGACCGCCTCGCCGGCCCGGTCTACATCAACCGGGCGACCACGCTGACCGACTGGAGCGGCTCCGACCACCTCCCCGCCGCGTTCGACCTCGCCCACGTCACCGACGAGTGCCAGCCGGCGCCGACACGGGTGGCGAAGGCCGTGCCGGCCGGCCGGCGGGTCGCCGTCCAGAACGCGGCCTCCCTCAAGGCGGCCCGGCCCTGGAACGGCGGCGCCAACAGCAGGGTCTTCAACCAGCCGCTGCTGAAGGCCGACCTGCCGGTCCAGGGGTTCCAGCTGGAGGCCGATCCGGAGTACCCCGGCCGCTACCGGCTGCTCCACCGGATGAGCTCCAGCTACCTGGGACTGGCGTCCCCCGTCGCCGGCTCGCCGGTCACGACCGGCTGGGAGGACCGGGGACCCTCCCAGCTGTGGCGGGTGGTCGATCAGGGCGACGGCACCTGGGTCCTGCACAACGCGGCCACCGACCAGGTGCTCACCGCCGTCGACACGCCGGAGGGCGAGGAGCTCGCCGGACGCGCGTTCGACCCGTCGGACCCCCGCCAGCGCTGGTTCCTGCCGGATCCGGAAGCGGCGTCCGTCCTCCAGGAGATCGACCTGGAGGACGCCACGCCGCAGCCGTGGGTGCTCAACGTGGACGACGGCGCGACGGCGGACGGCACTCCGGTGAACGTGCGCCGCGACTCCGACGCGCCGAGCGAACGGTTCGGTGTGATCCCGGCGGACCGGACCGCCGGCGACGACTGCTACTACCTGACGTACGGCGGGAAGTACGTCAACTCGACGGCGGCCCATCCACGGCCGCTGGAGGGCGCCAAGGTCACCCTGAACAGCTTCCGGCCCGACGACGACGGCTACCTGTGGTGCGCGACGCCCGTCGGGGGAGGCACACCGGGGGTGTACCTCAGCAACCACACCGCCCCCGGTGAGCGGCTGTACCTGGAGACCCACGGGGAGGACGTCCCGCTGACCGTGGGCGCGCCCAAGCCGCCGGGCGGGGGGCCGAGCGTCTGGCGGTTCGAGACCGTCGGCGGGTCGGCACCGTCCGTGAACTGATCGTCCGTCACAGAACGGGGGCGTTCCCGGTCTTTCCTCACGGAGGGGGAACGCCCCCGGCCGACGCCGGTCCGACGGGCCGGCGCAACCATCAGGAGTCCAGCATGACGACAACCGTTCACCGGCGCGGCGCCGTCCGCGCGCTGCTCGCACTCGCGGTCGCCGCCGCGGTCGCCGTCCCGGCCCTCGGGGCCGCACCCGCCGCCCGGGCGGACACGCCCGACGGTACGACCAAGGTGGTGGAGGTGAAGCTCGGCCACGACTACACCGGCGGCAACGTCGCCGGGTACCACACGGCGCTCATCCGTCTCCGCCAGGCGGCGGGGCGGCAGTTCCGCGACGACGACGTCTACATCACCCAGGCCACGCCGCCCGGTCTGATCGCCCTGCGGATCCAGGACCGCGACGGCAACGAGCTGTCGAGCCTGTACCTCAACCCGGCCAACCTCTACGTCGGGGGCTTCCGCACCAGGAGCGGCAAGCTGTACGCGTTCAACGACGCCTCGGAGAACGTGCGCACCGAGATGGGCCGCGGCGGCCAGGTGAACACGCTGGCCTTCGGGGGCGGCTACGGCTCGCTGATCGCCACCGCCGGGGAGGAGCCCTCGATCGAGTGGCTGGACGGATTCATCGGCTCGGCCGAGACCGTCGGCGGGGCCGACCGGTCGATGGGTGACGCACCGGGCCGGGCGAGCGTCGCCCGGTCGCTGCTCAAGCTGATCGGCGCGTTCTCGGAGGCCGCCCGGTTCACCGACTTCCGCGACACCTGGGACCCGGTGGTCGCCGGGCGCAAGGGCGGCGCCTTCTTCGAGATCTCGAACCCGCGGCTGCGGGCCCTGCGGGGTGCCTGGGGGTCCGTCTCCAAGTTCGCGATCGACATCACCACCGTCCCGTCCACGCCGCCGCTGACCGTCGACGGCTTCGGGACCTTCGCCACCTGGCAGGACGTCCGGGACCACCTGCGGGTCGTCCGGCGCTAGCCGGAGCCCGCGCACCGTGCCGCCCGCGTGTTCCCGGGACTCCCGGGGGCCCGCGGGCGGCGGCGTTCCCGGCCCGCGGAGCGGCCCGGGCGGTGGGACGCGGACCCCGGCGGTGCGGCGCGGATCCGGGCGGCCTCTGCTGACGGAGTGTCAGCAGGGGCCGCCGGGCACGGGTGTGTCCTTCGTCACGTGCGGGTCGGGCGGGATTGGGCGGCGGCCGGGGGGCCTCTCTTCAGACGGGGGCCGCGACCAGCGGCGGACCGCGACGAGGAGGTGGCGATGTCTGAACGCAGCCGGGGCCGGCGAGGGGACCGGCCCGCGGACCGGGAACCCGTGACGCCGGACCACCTGGCGGCGCGGGCCGGGGAGCTGGACGCGGCGGACCCGCTCGCGGCGGTGCGGCAGCGCTTCCTGCTGCCCGCCGGAACCGTCTACCTGGACGGCAACTCGCTGGGCCCGCTGCCCGCGGCGGTGCCGCCCGCCGTCGAGGACGCGGTGCGGCGGCAGTGGGGGCAGGACCTGATCGGCTCCTGGAACACCGCCGGCTGGTGGGACGCCCCGCTGCGGGTCGGGGACGCGATCGGGCGGCTGCTCGGCGCGGCCCCCGGGCAGACCGTGGCGGGGGACTCGACCAGCGTCCAGCTGTTCAACGCGCTCTGCGCCGCCGTGCGGCTGCGCCCCGGGCGGCGGCTGCTGGTCACCGACCCCGGGAACTTCCCGACCGACCAGTACCTGGCCGACTCCGTCGGGCGGCTGTTCGGCCTCACCGTCGTGCGCGTCGCCCCGCCCGCGCTCCCGGAGTTCCTGGCCGAACGCGGCGAGGAGGTCGCGGTGGTGGGCTGCGCGCCGGTGGACTACCGCACCGGCGAGCGCTACGACCTGCCGGCGCTGACCGCCGCCGTGCACCGGGCCGGGGCCCTGGTCGTCTGGGACCTCTGCCACGCCGCCGGGGTGATGCCCCTGGAGTTGGACGCGGCGGGCGTGGACCTCGCGGTCGGCTGCGGCTACAAGTTCCTCTCGGGCGGTCCCGGCGCGCCCGCCTACCTGTACGTGGCCCGCCGCCACCAGGCCGCCTTCGACCACCCGCTGACCGGCTGGAACGGCCACGCCGAACCGTTCGGGCTGGAGGGCGCCTACCGGCCGGCCGAGGGGGTGGGCCGGGCCAGGATCGGGACGCCGCCGATCCTCGCGCTGCTCGCGCTGGAGGCCGCGCTGACCGCGTTCGACGGCGTCGACCTCGCGCTGGTCCGGGACAAGAGCCTCTCGCTGACCGGCTTCTTCCAGGACTGTTCCGACGCCCTGCTGGCGGACCGCGGCTTCACCGTGGTCACCCCGCGGGAGCCGGAGCGCCGCGCGGGCCAGGTGGTACTGCGCCACCCCGAGGCCTACGCGCTGGTGCGGGCGCTCGCCGAGCGGGGCGTGGTGGGGGACATGCGGGCCCCCGACCTGCTGCGGTTCGGCGTGAACCCGCTCTTCCTCACGCACCGGGAGCTGTGGCAGGCCGTCCGCTGTCTGCGCGAGGTGGTGGACGCCGGGGAGCATCTGCGGGCGGACCACCGGGTGCGGGCCGCCGTCACCTGAGCCGCGGCGGCCCGCACCCGGGGCGGACCGCCGTCCGCGGGGTCCGTCGCCCGTGCGGGCGTGCCGTCGGGGGCTGCCGTCCGCGCCGGCCCGCTGCC
>NZ_JBHJRC010000371.1:0-7227 GCF_042261735.1 Kitasatospora sp. NPDC056327
GCACCGTGGGGTGCGCGTCCGGGTCCGTCCGCCGCGGGGCGGGTCCGGTGGCCTACCGGGGCGGGCGGCTCACTTGGCGGTGCCCCAGCTGGAGGTGATCCGCGAGCTGCGCTTGAGGGCGTTGGTGTCGAGGTCGATGTCGGCGTAGAAGACACCGAGGTTGTAGCCGTCGCCCTGGGTGTTGACGGTGACGGTCACGTCGGTGTCGCCGTTGCGCAGGTACTGGGAGACGTTCCAGCGGTTGTTGTCGTGGCCGAAGTTGTTGCGCGGGGCCGGGTTGCGCGGGAAGTTCCCGATCGAACCGGGCGCGCCCACCGTCGAGTTGAAGGCGTCGTCGGCCGGGTGGTCGGCGTCGGTGAACCGGGTGAGCGGTCCGTTGGTGGACTTGATGTCCATGGTGTCGCCGGTCCACTTGTGGTCGCCGTCGTAGACGACCCAGCCGAGGTGGCCGGTGACCGGGCCGGTGGCCGGGGTGCGGATGCCGGAGAGGGTGCCCGACAGCGCGGGGCTCTGCGGCAGTTCGGGCTGGAAGCCGTCCCAGACGTGGACGTGCCGCAGCGGGGCGCAGACGTCCTCGTACGCGACGACCACGGTCCAGCCGCCCCAGCTGTGGGGCTTGACGACGGAGTCCATGTTGGCGGCGGTGTACGTGCCGGTGCCGTGCTGCCTGACGAGGTCGGTGATGTCCGCGGAGGCCTGGTAGCTGCTCTCCTCGTCGGTGGTGATGTAGCCGATGGAGGGCTGCTGGTTGGCGATGTTGGTGTACTGCGACTGGCCGGGGAACTTGAGGTAGATCTCGTCGATCTGGCTCTCGGGCAGCACCACGTCGTCGATGCCGCGGGTTCCGCCCCAGTAGAGGCGGGCGTACTTGACGGTGGCACCGGGCGGCAGGGCGAGGTCGGCGGAGCTGGCGGAGTAGATCGCGTCGCCGAGCGGGCCGATGCTGCCGGGGTCGATGTTGACGTACTTCATCTGGTAGTTGTTGTTGATCGGGCGGCTGCCGGCGCCGGTGCGGGCCTGCTCGCAGGGCGGCTGGGCCGGGTCGACGGGGGGCTTGGTCTCGTCACAGGTCATCAGGGCGTTGCCGATGTGCGTGACCGAGCCGTGGAAGTCGCCCTGGAAACGGGTGGTGAAGGGCAGGCGGTTCTCGACGATGGTCGTGGCGCCCGCCCGGTGCGCCGACGGACCGGGGTCGGACCCCCGGGAGTAGGCGGCGGGGGCGGCGAGCACGCAGACGGTGGCGGCGGACGCGACGGCCGAGGCGAGCGCGCGACGGGAGGAGCTGGAGAGCGGCAACGGGACCTCCGGGACGGTCGGTTCAGGCTTTCACCGATCCACGAGACCAGGAGGGGTACGGATCGCCCGCGCATTGACCCGAACGTGGGCGCGCCACCGCCCCGCCGTGATCCCCGGTGGGCCGGCCCACCGGGGATTACGCCCGTTACTCCGGTTGTACGACCGTCAGACCCCAGCGGATCGTCCCGGAGGAGGTCCGGACCCCGACGTCGAACGCGCCCTCGACCACGCCCGGGGCGACGGCCGCCGATCCCGTGCCCGTGGCCCCGACCGGGCAGTCCACGGTGAAGGCCGCCGCGAGCCCGGCCGCCGAGTGGAGGGTGACATCGGCGGTGCCGCCGCCCGCGCAGGCCACCGTGACGACGGTCGGCAGGGTGCCCCAGGCCCCGGCGGAGGCGACGCCGCCGGGGCCGGTCCACACCGGCACCCAGACCAGACCGTCCGGGCCGGGGTGCGGGAGGAGTTCCTCGTCGGCCGCGGCGGCCGGCCCCGCACCCGCCGCCACGCACACGGCGAGCAGTCCCGCCACCGCGAGCGCCCTCGTTCGCTTCATCTGCCACCCCTCGGTCCGGTACGAACTGGAGGCACCATCGTGGCCGGGCCCCGGCGGCGGCGCATGAGTACCCGTACTCAGTCGGCGGCGGACGGCCGCGCCCCGGGGCCGGGGCCGGGGGGAGCGGGTCACGGCGGACGGGGGACGGACGGCGGGTCAGCGGGTACAGCTGATGGCGGCGTTGGCCCCGTAGTAGCCGGGCGCGAGCCGGTAGGAGTCGGCGTAGAGCAGCACGCACTGCTCGTTGAGGAACCCGGTGAGCAGTGCCTGCCGGCGGGCGTCCTTCTCGGCCTCGCGCTTCGCCTCCTTGGGGCTGTTCTCGTAGGCGGAGCCCGTGAACCGCTGGGTCTCCTGGACGACCGCGGCGCCGCCGGCCGCGGTGGTGGCGGCGTGCGCGGCGGTCGGCACGAGCACGGCGAAGCCGGCGAGGACGAGGGCGGCACCGCCGCGGACGAGCTTGGACGTCATGACGTTCTCCTTGTGTCGTTCCTGAGGGGATCGGACGCGGTTCAGCGCTGGCAGAAGACCTGCGCGACCGCCGTGAACCAGCCGTTGCCGTTCGACCTGACGTCGGAGCCGAGGAGGTAGCACTGGCTCCGCTGCCAGCCGGCCGCCTGGGCGTACGCGTAGGCCACGTTCGCCGCGCTCTCGATGGCGGAACCCATCGAGCCGCCGGTGCCGCTGCCCATGAACTTCGCCATCTCGGTCGCACTGGCCGAGGCGGCGCCGGTCCCGGCGACCGGGGCGGCCTGGGCGGTGGCCGCACCGCCGAGGAGACAGGCCGAGGCGACGAGGGCCACGACGGTGGCACGCGGACGGAAACCGGACGAACGGCTCATGGGAACTCCTCTGTGAGGCTTCGCTGGTCACTGGGCCGGCCGCGGTTCGACCGGCCGACGGGCTCAGTCTCGTCGCGCCCGTTCCGGCCCGGCAAAGCCCTTCGAGCACCATCGAATCCGGGCCCGTCGCCCGTTCCCGCAGCGGGCGACGGGCGGGGCCGTCAGCCGACCGGGTCCACCAGGAAGGCCTGGCCGGGGGCGTCGGTGCAGCGCTGCTGGGCGATCTCGGCGCCGGCGGAACGGGCGTCGGCGTCGTTGACGCCGAGGCACAGGCCGTTGTGGACCACGCGGATGCGGTAGCCGTCCCCGCCGGCCCGGCCGCGGGGTTCGAAGCGGAAGTGCTGGCTGGTCCGGTCCGTCGAACAGCTCTCCAGGGGCCAGGGCTCGAACAGGCCCTCGACCACGTGGCCGGCGCCGAGCGCCGTGAGACAGCCGTCGCCGTGCTCGGGATGGCTCCAGCGGATGTAGAAGGAGCCGGTGCCGCCCACGGGCACCAGTGAGGTGTCCGGCGGAGTGGCCCCGGCGCAGTCGCGCTGGACGGCGACCTGGCTGCGGTAGCGGCCCTGGCGGTCGTGGCCGTCGGTGACGCACAGCTGCGGGGCGGCGGCCGGCCGGATCCGGGCGCGGCCCGGCGCGGGAGCGGGACCGGCGGGGGCCGGGGAGGTGAGGGGTGCGGTGATCGCGGTGTCGGGCGCCGCCTCCGGCCGGTCGTCCCGGCCGTCGGGCCGCAGTGCCCAGGCGCCCACGGCCGCCAGCAGCACGACCGCGACGGCGGAGACGGCGAGGACGCGCCGGCCGCTCCGGACACCTAGCGTCGAGGACGCGGGCTCCGGCGCGGGTTCGGGCTCGGGTTCGGGCGGCGCCGTCCCCCCGACCGGGACGGGCGGCGGGGGCGGTTCGGCGGCGGCCAGCCGGTTCCTGGCGTCCAGCCAGTCGCCGGCGGCCCCGCCCCGCCCGCAGGCGCGCACGAAGGCGACGACCGTCTCCGGGCGCGGCAGCGAGTCCCGGCGCAGCATGTCCGCCGCGGTGCTCCGCGCCAGCACGTCCCCGTGCCGCTCGGCGTTCGCCTCCAGTTGACGGTAGGTCAGGCCCGCCTGCTCCTTCAGCAGTCGCAGGAACTCGACGAACTCGGCCGCACTGCGGGCCTCTTGGGGCATCGGGTCGGGTGTTCTCATGGGCTGCCATTGTTGTCCCGTCCATGGCGGGCAACAAGGGGCGGCCGTCCGCCCGGATCCGGGCGGCCCGGCCCCTCCGCCGCGGCGGAGGGCTCAGGCCGGCCGGACCCGGGCGCGCGCCGCGCGCAGCGCCAGCGGGGTGACGAGGAGGGCGACCACCGCGCACGCGACGGCCAGGGTCTCGTAGCCGCCGGCCGTGACGGCCAGTCCGGAGAGCAGGCCGCCGGTGCTGCCCGCGACGGCGAGGCCGACGTCGGCCAGGCCCTGGGTGGAGGCGCTGCGGGCCGGGGGCAGTGCGGCGGTGATGACGGCCGTCCCGCTGACCAGGCCGAGGTTCCAGGCGACACCGGCCAGGGTGAGGGCCGTGGCCAGGAGCACGACGGAGTCGCCCGGGGCCGCGGCGGCCAGGAGGGCGGCACCACAGAGGGTGATCCCGGAGGCGGCGGCGACGGGGAGCGCCCCCAGACGGTCGACCAGGAGGCCGGTCAGCGGGGAGGGCAGGAACATCGCCGCGATGTGGAGGGAGACGACGAGGCCGATGGTGCCGGTGCCGTGGCCGTTGGCGGCCAGGTGGACGGGGGTCATGGTCATCAGGGCGACCTTGGGGAACTGGCCGAGCAGCATGATCCACAGGCCGGTGGCGAAGCGCGGCCCGCTCCCTCTCCCTTCGCCCCCGTCACCGCTGCCGTCCGCGCCCGCGCCGGGGCCGGGGCCGGGCGTCTTCGGAGCAGCCGGCGCACCCGGTGCACCCGGTGCGTCCGTCGCCTCCGGTCCGGCGGGCGCGGCGATCCGGGCGCGGGCCAGGTGGAGCGGGTCGGGGCGCAGCAGGGCGGTCAGGATGACGGCCGCCGCCGCGTAGCCGAGGGCGGCGAGCAGGAAGGGTCCGGCCAGCGGGGGGATGCCCCAGGCCTCGGCGACGTCACCGGTGAGCGACACGAGGTTGGGACCGGCGACCGCACCGAGGGTCGCGGCGAGCAGCACCCGGCTCAGTGCCCGGGCCCGCCGGTGCGGGGAGGCGAGGTCGGCGCCGGCGTAGCGGGCGAGCAGGTTGGTGGCGGTGCCCGCGCCGTAGACCAGCAGCGAGGGCAGCAGCAGGGCGACCTGGTCGGCCGCCACCGCGGCGACCACGCCGAGGCTGCCCAGGGCGCCGACGGCGTAGCCGAGGCCGAGGCCGGGGCGGCGTCCGCGGTACTGGCAGAGCCGGCCGATGCCCAGGGCCCCGAGCATCGACCCGCCGGTGAACAGGGCGGTGGGGATGCCGGCGAGGCCGGTGGAGCCGAGCATCTGCTCCGCCAGCAGCGCGCCGACGACGATGCCCGCGGTGAGTCCGGCGCCGCTGATCAGCTGGGAGGCGACCAGGACGGCCAGGGTCCGGCGCTGCTCGGGGCTCTCGGGAGGGTGCGGGGGCGCGGCGGTGGCCGGCGGGGTGAGGGTCATGCGGACGCCGGCGGGCTCGACGCCGACGGGCTCAGCGCCGAGATCTCCTCCAGCGACATGTCCATCTGTTCGTGGAGGTAGCGGACGATGGTCCAGTGGGCGAGGGCGCCCTCGTCGAAGGGGCCGAACTCGCGGCAGTAGAGCGGGATCCAGCGCAGCGCCTCCTCGGCGGCCTGTTCGCGGCCGGGCTCCTCCTGGTAGGACTCGTAGGGGATGCCGCGGTGGTGGACGAAGAAGCGGCCGGGCAGGCGCTCCTCGCACAGGGCGCGGTACTCGCGGGTCTGCAGGATGAGGTAGTGCCAGATCTCGTCGATGTGCTGCTCGACCGGCAGGAAGAGCCCCGCCAGCTCCTCCCGGTGGCGGGAGACGAGGTAGAGGTAGCGCAGGCACTCGGTGACCTGGCGTTCGGCGTCGACGGTGGGGACGCCGGTGCGGGTGGCCGTGTGGGCGACCACCTCGGCGTGCAGGTCCTCTCCGAGCAGCTCCTTGAGGGCCTCGGCCGGCACGGGCGGCCGGGGCCGCGGATCGGGCCGGAGCCCGGGCTGGGACTCGACGGTCATCGGGCGTCTCCGTGGGTGCCGCCGGCGTCCGGGGGCGGGGTCGTGGCGAGCCAGGCGTACTTGCCCGAGGCGCCGATCGGCAGGTGCGCGTGGTGCTCGACGCGGCAGGGTCGTCCGACGAGCTGGCGGACGTTGGCGGCCAGCGCGTCCGTCTCGGCCGCGTCCAGGGGTGCGCCGTCGAAGGTGGTGCAGCGCAGCACGGCCTCGTCGGTGGGACCCCCGACGTACAACCGGTGCAGGAAGACCCGGGGCGTGACGACGCTGACGAAGTCGTCGAGGTCGCCCTGGGAGACCGGGCCGCCGGGTGTGGGGAGCAGTTCCTTCTCCCGGCCGCAGAAGCGGACGATGCGCTCGGGGTCGGTGCTGCCGTCCTCGGTGCGCACGCAGTCGCCCGAGCGGTACCGGACCAGCGGCATGTAGGGGTTGCGCACACTGGTGACGATGAGGCTGTGGATGGTGCTGCCCGGGGCGACGGGGACGAGTTCGACGCTCATCTGGTCGAGGTGGGGCAGGTAGCGGCCGTCGCGGTCGCTGTAGTAGAGGTAGCCCAGCTCGGTGCTGCCGAACAGGTCCACGATCGGGCAGTCGAAGTGCTCGCGCAGGTACCGGGCCACGTTCGCCGGGGTGTACTCGTAGGCGTGGACGATGCTGGCCGGCCGCGGGAAGTCCGCCCACAGGCCCCAGGCGACGGCCTTGCGCACCAGGTGGGCGAGGTGGGACGAGGAACAGTCGAGGTGGTAGCGGCCCCGCGGGTGGGCGCGGGCGGCGTCGCGGATCTCGGCGATCATGCGTTCGACGTCGGCGCGCTGCCAGTGGTCGGGGTCGAGGCCCAGGTTGAGGTAGAAGGTGCGCGCGTCGAGCCAGCGGTCGCGCGCGGGCGGCTCGGCGGCCGCTCCCCCGGCCGGCTCCTCGCCCCGTTTGCGGGAGTTGACGCGGGCGACGTGCTCGGTGGCGAGGACGGTGGTGAGCGAGACCCGTCGGCAGCCCTCCGACCAGGTGTCCGCGATGTCCGGGTGTTCGCTCCAGAGCCGGTAGTAGGAGTTCAGGAGGAAATAGGGCGGCCGGATGATCTGCATGCGCGCGTGGTTGGTGCCCGTCGAGAGCACGAACTCCGCTTCGCCCGCCTCCAGCGCCGCGGCCAGGCCCGGCGTCATCCAGTTGTCCGGAAATCCGCGGGCGATCTCCGGTTTCTCCAGAATCGGGAAATGCCCGCGCTCGATCGAGTCGCGGTAGAGGGGAATGTCCCTGATCCGGTCGACCACGTCGGCGGTCGGCTGAGCGTTCACTGTCACCTCCGGTCGGCGCCCGGCGCTCCGGTCCTCCGGACGGGGGTACGCGCGGGCGAGGGTGCGCCACGGGTCCGGGCC